>JBJKSR010000293.1:0-21366 GCA_046703965.1 Gammaproteobacteria bacterium
CCTCCGCGCCGGTCTGGTCGAGATCGATCGGGCCGCCCGTCGGCCCCTCGGTGGCCGGATCGTTGCGCGTCAGGTCCGGGCTGATGGTCTTCCAGGTGCGCCCCCCATCCTCGCTGGTCATGACGTACTGAGAAGCGAGAAACAGTTTCTTCGGATTGTCCGGCGAGAAGAAGATCGGATGCGTCCAGCCGAGCCTGTACTTCATCTGGGCCGCGGAACCGCCGTCACGATACTCGGGCTCGGGGCTCACCGAGCGCCGCGCGCCGGTTACCCAATTGTAGCTCTGCATGAGGGTGAAGTAGTCGCTGCCGTAGGTCACGTCCGGATGGCCGGGATCCGGCGCGACGAAGGTGCTTTCCCCGAGCGCCACCTCGTGCCAGGCACGGAGGGGGACGGGACCTCCCGGCACCGCGCTCGGCCCTTCCATCGAACCCTCGTCCTGCTGCGCCCCGTATACGTTGAACGGAAACGCCTTGTCGATCGCGACGTGATAGAACTGGCCGGTTCGCTGGTTATGCTCCGTGCTCCAGGTCTTCCCACCGTCGGTCGACACGGTCGCGCCGCCGTCATTCCCGACGAGCAGCAGCTTCGGATCGGCCGGGTTGATCCACACGATGTGGTTGTCCCCGTGGTGCATATTCAGCAGTGCAAACGCCTTGCCGCCGTCGTGCGACACCCATACGCCATCCACGTTTGGCACGTACAAGGTGTTGGGGTTGGAGGGATCGACGTAGATGCTGGTGTAGTAGAAACCGCGCTGGCGCAGGCTCCAGTTGTCATTGACGCGCTTCCAGGTGGCTCCCCCGTTATCCGAGCGGAACACGCCGCCGCCCTTCGCCTGAACGATCGCGTAAACCACGTTGGGATCGCTCTGCGCAACCGACACGCCAATGCGTCCAAGCAGGCCTTTCGGCAACCCGGGATGACGCGAAATATTCGTCCAGTGCACGCCGCCGTCCGTGCTCTTATACAACCCGCTGCCCGGACCACCGTCAACGAGCGCCCAGGGTTTGCGCTGCGCCTGCCACATGGCGGCGTACAGGACTTCAGGGTCGTGCCTGTCCATCACGAGGTCGATGGCACCGGTCTTGTCGTTCACATACAGGATCTTGTGCCAGGACTTGCCCCCATCGGTCGACTTGAAGACGCCTCGATCCGAACCCGGCTTGAACACGTGGCCCATGGATGCGGCATAGACCACGTTTGCGTTATGGGGATCGACGACAATCGCGCTGATGGTGCGCGTGTCCCGCAAGCCGGCGTAATGCCAGGTCTTGCCGGCATCGGTCGATTTGAACACGCCATCCCCCGTCACCATGTCACCACGAATGTCGGACTCGCCGGTGCCGACATAGAGGGTCTTGGTATCGGAGGGTGCCACTGCAATCGCACCGACGCTGCCGCTCCTGGAAGACCACTTGCCATCGGTAAGGTTGTGCCAGGTGACGCCGTAATCCGTGCTTTTCCATACGCCGCCGTCGACCGCACCCATATAGAAGAGGTTCCGCACACCGGGAACGCCGGTCACGGCGACGACTCGTCCGCCGATGGCCGGCCCGATACTGCGCCACGCAAGCTTGCCGTTCAGAAACTGATGCGCGGGCGCAGCCTGAGCTGCGACATGCAGGAATAGCAACGCCGTAAGCGCAGCAATGGAAAATGTTCCGCGGACCAACCGCGTGCGGGAAACGATGTTGATCATGGAGATTCCTTTATTGGCCATATCTTCGGAGCCTACCGGCTGCATGGGAAAGGCAGTTTAACGAATTTTCCGCCCCCGAAAGCAGCCATAACAGGACTTGGAGCACTACGGCCGCCGTGCGGGCAGCGCACCGCGAACCTGAGGGCCAACCGGCGAAGCCTAACGCAATCTCATCGACACAATGGGCCCGCGGGCAAGATAGCGACATGCACGGACACGCCTATCCAGACCCTCCGTTCAGCACCGCCTTTGCATTCGAAATCGCCGATCGAAGCCGTGAAACGGCAGAGTGCTCGAGGCTGATGTACATCGCGGCCACCCGTTGTTGCGCCGCCGTGGGCGGAACGAACGCAGAGCCAATCGAACCGGCAATAGCGCTCAGCCAGCTGCGTAGCATCGGGGGATAGACCAGTGCCCCTTCGCCGGACTGGATCCTGAGATCGACGAGACCGTCAATCTCCCGGTTCAGACCCGCCAGCACCTTCTGCGCCCGGGCTTTGCCGGGGGCCCGATGATCCGAAAGCGCTTTCTGCAAGGCCTTGCGCGCGTCAATCGCCTGATTCAGGGTCTTGTCGAGCTGGTTTACGGCCGTGTGGATTTGCATCAACAGCTGGAATCGTTGCCGAAGCTCTGCCTGGGTGGTGTTCAGCCGTGGGTCCAGCTTGACGACAAACGGTTGCTTGAGCGTCTTGCCCCGGTAGTTCATCTCAACGTAATACGTGCCGGGGACGACCCTGGGCCCGACCGGTTTTGTCGGCATAAAGAAGGTGTCGTCTATGCCCTTCACATCGACCGCCGTCGGATACCGAAGATTCCAGCGGAAGCGGTTCACGCCGGCATGAAGCGACTCCTTGTGCTTGTGCGTCTTCTTGTCGGCTTTCGGAAGCGTGAAGCTTTTTATCAGCTTACCGCTCGAATTGGCAAAGCTCAGCTTTACGGACTGGCCGGAATAATTCGCCGGCAGATAAAAGAATATTGTCGCACCCACCGGTCGGTTAGTTCCCATATCGGGTTGTTGGTGCCGAGCCGGGCTCCGTGTCACGAGCCAGGTCTGCTGCGGCTTGAAAAGATACGGTGCGCCGCTTGCGACGTGCGCCTTGCTCAACTGCTCAAGGAACGCAAGATTGTCCAGCACCCAGAACGCCCGGCCGTATGTGGCAAGCACCACGGCATGCTGGGCCGCTTGAATCGCGATATCCTCGACTCGAACCGGAGGCAGATTCAGTCCCAGCGGCATCCAATGCTTCCCGTCGTCAAGGCTTGCGTACACGGACTTGCTGGTTCCAAGGAAGAGCAGGTCCGGGGCGTTCGGATCCTGCCGCACGCTTTCCACGTACTGATTGTCCGGAAGCCCCGAGGTCAGTCTGGACCAGTGCTTGCCGTAGTCCGTGGTCTTGTAGACGTATGGCCTGTAGTCCGCCCAGTCGAAGCGGCTCGCAGTCAGGTACGCGGTTCCCGCCGCGGTGTGCGAAGGCTCGATGCAGGTAATCGTGGACCACTTCGGAAGCTGCCGCGGACGCACCGGTTTCCAGTGTTTCCCTGCATCGGTCGTAACGTAGACGAGCCCGTCATCGGAGCCCGTCCAGATGATCTTGGGTGTCACCGGCGAGACGGCAATTGAAGAAATGGTGTCATACATCTCTTCCCCGGTCACATCCGCGCTGATGGGCCCTCCAGGGCGTTGCTGCTTGCTCTTGGCATTGCGCGTGAGATCGGGACTTATGCGCTTCCAGTGCAGGCCGCGGTCCTTCGACTCGAATACCACATTGGCACCTTCCAGCAACTCGTCGGGGTTGCCGGACGCAAAGACGATGGGGTGGTGCATCCATCCATAGCGGTATCTGATCTTGTCGCCGGCCAAACCGAATTTGTACGCAGGCCAGGGGCTGATATTACGCACGATGCCTGTACGGCGATTGTCTCTCCAGAGTTTGCTGTAATAGCCACTTCCATAGGTAATCCAGGGTTTCCCGGGCTGGGGAACGATCCAACTGTTTTCGGCCGCCTGCACACTCGTCCAGACCGCAGGAATACCTCCATGCCGGACCGCACTCGGGCCAACGGACGTGCCGCTGTCCTGCTGGGATCCGTATATCCAGAAGGGAAATTGTTTATCGAGATTGACGTGATAGAACTGCCCGGTCGGCTGGTTATGCTCGGTGCTCCAGGTTTTCCCGGCGTTCAGGCTCACCGTCGCACCGCCGTCGTTGCCCTCGACCATCAGCTTTGGATTATCCGGGTTGATCCAGAGGACATGGTTGTCGCCATGCGGAGTACGCAGTTTCGATATCTTTTTACCGCCGTCATGGGAGACCCACAGCGCCGCGACCTGCGGCAGATAAATCGTGTTCGGATCCTTGGGATCCACATAAACCGTACTGTAATAAAACGCCCGCTGCGTGATATCCATGCTGTTGTTGACCAAAGTCCAGCTGCGTCCCGCGTTGCCGGAACGGAACAGCCCTCCAGCCTGCCCTTTGTACTTCGCTTGCACGATCGCGTACATGATGTCGGGATTGCTCCGCGAGATTGCCAGGCCGACTCGCCCGAAAATCCCTTTGGGAAGACCCTTGTTATGCGTGACATTGCTCCATTTGGCTCCGCCGTCGGTGGTCTTGTAGATACCACTACCGGGGCCGCCGCTTGAAAACGTCCAGTGCCGGCGGTAGGCCTGCCACATCGCGGCATAGAGAACATTCGGGTTCTTGGGATCCATTACGAGGTCAATCGCGCCGGTCTCGTCGTTAACGTAGAGAATTTTCTTCCACGTCTTTCCCCCGTTCGTGCTCTTGTATACGCCGCGCTGCGGGTTGGATGAAAAGACATTGCCCATCGCGGCGACATAAACCACCTGCGGGTTATCGGGATCCACGACGATATGGCTGATAATCCGCGTCTTCGTCAGCCCCGCTCTCGACCACGTCTTCCCGCCGTCCGTGGACTTGTACAGGCCATCGCCGGTCAGCAAGGTATTGCGAATGTCCGGATTGCCGGTGCCGACGTAGATAATCTTGGGGTTCGACGGGGCAACCGCGATCGCGCCGATGTTATTGTTGCCGAAATACTTGTCGGAAATATTCTTCCATGTCTGGCCGTAGGTCGTAGTTTCCCACACGCCGCCGCCGGTGGAGCCCATGTAGTATCGGTTTGGCACCTGGGTGACGCCCGCCACCGCAACGGAAACACCGCCAACGTATGGACCCACACTGCGCCAGCGAAGCGCGCTGACAAGCGAGGAAGGACTCGCAACGGTGGACGCCAAAGCCACGGAACCAAGACAGGCCGCAAGCAGCAGCCCCAGTCCAAAACGCGCAGCGCGCGCGAAGAAATTCTGACAATTCATTGTCACCTCCTGACAAGACATCCATCAGATGCGCCGGCTATGCAATCCAGAGACGACGGCTTGCAATACCACGTTGCCCAGGCATACGCGTCCCAGCCGGCATATTGCATCGAAATCCTTTCCGCCAGGCCGGATAGGGGAAATGCCCCGGAATTCCATCAGGTATCGGATCATACAACAAAATCGCAGGCTTCTGGTTGAACATGACATCGACGCCGATGCTCGCCCTGGAGCCCATTGCCGCGCGACCACAAGAACCTTGGCGAGCTGCGAATAGGTTCAGGTGGTTTCCCCAAGGCAAACTGAATGGAGCCCGAAATCTCGCCAGCCGCGGCCCGCGGCACATCAATGCAGAAGTGGGCGCGCGTGGGCGGTGGGTCATTTTTCTTCCTGCTTTTCGGTTGCCCGGACCACCCGATCCGCCGGAGCACGGGCGCCGCAATTTATTTGACTGCAGCCAACTATTCCCGCCTTTGCCCGATCTCGCCTCCCCTACCCCGGGCCGGAGGTCCGGATCGGATTTCCGGAATGGCCCGTTCTTTTCGTTCTTAATGGGTCGGTTTTACCTGTTCGGACAAAGGGAAAGCAGGCGTTCAATTCTTATCCCCAAATCCAACTTTACCGCCGTACCTCGCGTACCATAAAATCCCCTTGGAAAACGGGAAAAGAACATAATCAAAAACGCCTCTCGGCCGGCAGCCCTGGCGCCTTTGCGTCTTGGCGAGAGTTGCAAGACAAACACAGGAGGACATCATGGCGCAATTCGAGAACCTGGTCTTCGAGGGCGGCGGCATCAAGGGCATCGCCTACGCCGGCGCGATCGGCGTGCTGGAAACGAAGGGCATCATGCCCGGTATCCGCCGCGTGGCGGGCACCTCGGCGGGCGCCATTACGGCCACCCTGCTGGCACTCGGCGCCGGCGGCGCGCAGATACAGGAAATCCTGCATGCAACGCAGTTCAGTTCGTTCGAGGACGCGAGCCTGGGCCTGGTGCGCAACACGTGGCGGCTGGTGCATCGCTACGGTTGGTACAAGGGCGATGCGTTTGCCGAATGGGCGAAAAAGCAGATCGCGGCCCTGGGCGGCGATGCCGAACTCACGTTCGCCGTCCTGGCCGAACGCGCGAAGGAGACGCCCGGGCAATACCGCGAGCTGTACATGATCGGCACGGATCTCAGCGCCCAACGTGCCGTAGTGTATTCGGCGGGCAACACGCCGGACACCCCGATCTGGCAGGCGCTGCGGATATCGATGAGCCTGCCGCTGGTGTTCGCCTCGATGAAGCGCGGCAAGGACGTTTGCGTGGACGGCGGATTGAGCTGGAACTACCCGCTCGACCTGTTCGACCATCCCCGCTACAAGTCGGGCGCCGAAGGCGAAAGCGAGGCGCCCTTCTACAATACCGCGACGCTGGGCTTTCGCGTCGACAGTCGCGCCGAGATCCAGGCCGAGCGCTCGCATTTCAACCTGCCGCGGGCCGACGTGGACAACCTGGTGGACTATCTCAAGGCACTGGTAGGGTTCGCGATCGACATGGCCAACCATGCCCACCTGAAGGAGGACGACTGGCACCGCACCGTGTTTATCGACTCGCAGGGCGTGAGCACCACCGACTTCGGTATAGACGAGAAAAAGCAACGGGCCTTGATCGAGAGCGGACGGCAGGGTACCGAGGACTATCTGCAGTGGTTCGACACCGCGCCCGACGACAATCCGCCACTCAACCGAAACTAGCCTGGAAATTTCATGAATTCGCGCGATGATCGCGCAGCATAATGGTTTCACAAGGAATTTTGTGAAGGCGTGGCGTATCGGCGATTACGGCCAACTGAACAAAATTTCTTGTGGAATCAATAGGCAAGCGAGGGCGTGCGCAATTCATGAATTTTCCAGGCTAAAGCCGCCGTCCACGGCAAGCGTCACACCGGTCAGGTAGGGCTCCGACGCCAGGTACGCCACGGCGCGCCCGACGTCCGCGGGCGTCCCCAGCCTTCCGAGCGGGATGCGTGCCAGCACTCTCTCCTTCACCGTCGCCGACGGTTCCGGTTCGGGCCACAACAGCGCCCCCGGCGCCACCGCGTTGACCCTGACGGCCGGCGCCAGCTCACGGGCAAGTGCCTGCGTCAACGCCGCCAGGCCGGCCTTGGCGGCCACGTAGGCCGCATGCTTCACGCGCGGCCGCACCAGGTGCGCATCGGTGAGGTTGACCACCGAGCCGCCGTGCCCGGCCAGCAACGGCGCCGCCGCCTGGACGAGGAACACCGGCGCCGCGAGGTTGACGCCCAGCATGGCGTCCCACTCGGCGCGGGTCAGCGTGGACAGCGGCGTCGGGTGGAACAGCGAGGCATTATTGACCAGCAGGTCGAGGCGACCAAAGGTCTCTTGCGCAAATTCGACGAGCCGTTGCGGCGCACCGGGGTCGGCGAGATCGGCGGCGACGAGGGCCAGGTCGCCCTCGCGGTCGACGTCGAGTTCGGCGCGCAAGGCGCGCGCATCCGCTTCCGAGCCCCGGTAATGCACGGCCAACCGCATGCCGCGCGAATGCAGTTCGCGCACAATGCCGGCGCCCAGCCGGCGGGCCCCGCCGGTAACCAGGGCGACGCGTCCCGTAAAATCGTCCGTATTCATCCGCACCTCCCGGCCGCAGCGACCAGTATGCCCGAACGCATCGAGGACTTGCCCGAACCCGCGGCCGACGCCCGGGCGCACAGCAATCGCGTGGCCGCCCACCTGCGCGCGTTGATTTCGCGGGCTGGCGGCCAAATCCCGTTCGTGGAATACATGCGCGAGGCCCTGTATGCGCCGGGCCTCGGCTACTACGCCGCCGGAACCGAGAAATTCGGTGCAACAGGAGATTTCGTGACCGCGCCCGAAGTCTCACCGCTGTTCGGCCAGGTCGTCGCCCGCCAGATCGCGGAAACGCTCGCGGCGGTGGGCGGCGACACCGTACTCGAACTCGGCGCCGGCAACGGGCGGCTCGCCCTGACCGTACTGCGCACACTGGCGGCGATGGACGGGCTGCCGGAACGGTATTGCATCCTCGAGGTCAGCGGCGAACTCGCCGCGCGCCAGAGAGAGACGCTGGCCGCGGAGCCGGAACTGGCGGCGCGCGTGCAGTGGCTGGAACGGTTGCCCGCCGACCCCGTGACCGGCGTCATCGTCGCCAACGAGGTCGCGGACGCCCTCCCCGTCGAACGCTTCGCGAGCCGGGCCGGAAGAATTGCCCGCATGGGGGTACGCGCCGAGCGCGAAGGGTTTGCGTGGTGCGAGATGCCCGCCGCCGGCGAGCTGGAAGCGCGAGCGATGGCGCTCGCCGCCCGCTACGGCTGGCCCGACCCGTATTTCTCGGAATGCTGCCCGGAACTCGGGAGCTGGATCGCCGCGCTGGCCGGCTCGCTCGAACGCGGCGCGATCCTGCTGTTCGACTACGGGCTGCCGGAACGCGAGTACTACCATCCGCAGCGCGACCAGGGCACATTGATCTGCCACTACCGCCACCGCGCGCATGACAACCCGTTCCTGTGGCCGGGGCTTACCGACATCACGGCCTGGGTGGATTTCTCCGCTCTGGCCCGCGCGGCGCGCGCCGCCGAACTCGAGGTGGCCGGCTACGGCACCCAGGCCCATTTCCTGCTGGGGGGCGGCATCGGCGATGCGCTGGCGGGGGCGCGCGACGAACGCGAACAACTCCGCCTTTCCGGCGAAATCAAGCGCCTGGTCCTGCCCTCGGAAATGGGCGAGGCATTCAAGGCGATCGCCCTTGCGCGCAACTGCCCGGCCCCTTCGGCCTTCCGGTTCAGGAACATGGCGCCCCGCCTCTGAGGCCCGTTCAGGCCCGTTTCGGTTCCTCGCCACCTTCCCGGTACGCGGTCTTGGCCGTCCGCGCACGCCGCCCCAGCAGCAGCCGCGGCAACTGCGTACCCTGGACCACGTCGGATAGCGTCAGGACGCCGCGCACCTCGTCCGCTGTTTGCATTTCGCCCGTCTCCGTCACCAGGGCGACCTCGCATCCCGAATTGCGCAACTGGGCGATCACGTCGAACAGCATGTCGTCCGCCGCCACCACCACGTAGGGTAGACGCTCGTGATGCTCGATCGCGCTCGCCAGAGCCCGCGAATCCTGGAACCCGCGCACGACGTTGGCGGGAATCACGGCCTGAACCCGGCCCCGCTCGACCACCACGATGTGCGGCACCCGCCGCACCCGCCCGAGCAGGCGCTGCAGGCGCCTCAGGTTGGGATGCGGGCTGACGCGAAGCACGGGCGCCCGGATCCGGTCGCGGGCCCGGCCCAGCAGGTAGAGGTTGGTCTGCAGCACGTTGGGAATGAAATGGCCCCGCCGGCGCAGCTTCATGTCGTAGATGCTCGCCTCCATCAGCGCCCGGCGCACGCCGTAGGCGACCGAAACCGAGATCATCAGGGGAATGATCACGCCGTAGTCGCGCGTCATCTCGAAGATCATCACGATCGCGGTCACCACCGCGCCCGTGGCACCGCCAACCAGGCCCGCCATGCCGATCACGCTCGCACTGACCGGATCGATGCTCACGCCCGGGAAGAAATGCTGGGTCGCCCACGCAAATGCGCCGCCGAGCGTCGCGCCCATGAACAACGACGGCGAAAAGATGCCGCCCGATCCGCCGGAGCCGAGGGTGAGCGAGGTGGCCACCAGCTTCAGCACCAGGATCACGACCAGCAGCACGGGTACCGTCAGGTGGTTGGACAGGACGTCCTGCACCGTTGCGTAGCCCACGCCCTGCACGTAGTAGTGTCCCGCGAAGCGCATGAGCAGATAAATGATGAGTCCGACCATCGCCATGCCCAGGACGTGGCGCACGTAGTAGCCACCGGGAATCTTGTCGAACCAGTCCTCGGTCTTGTAGATGGCACGAATGAACAGCACCGACCACAGGCCCAGAATGATGCCGAACACCAGGTACACGATCCAGCTCATCGGATTGGACAGGTCGCCGCCGTGGATATTCAGCGGAGGAATCGAGAAGGCCGGGTGATTGCCCAGGAAAAAGCGCGAGATGAAGGTGGCGGCGCCGCTGGCCAGCGCCACGGGCACCAGGGTGCGCGCGCTGATCTCCGGCATGATCAGTTCGACCGCGAACAGCACGCCGCCGATCGGCGTATTGAAGGTCGCGGCGATGCCGCCCGCCGAACCGCAGGCGATCAACGTCATGCGTTGCCACTCGGTTACCGGCAGGACCTGTCCCAGCGTGGAGCCGAAACCGGAACCGATCTGGATGATGGGGCCCTCGCGCCCCACCGACCCGCCGGTGCCGATCGACAACGCCGAAGCCACGGCCTTGATCAGGGCGACGATCGGGCGGATGACCCCGCGCTTGTAATAGATCGCATCCATGACCTCCGGCACCCCGTGACCCTTCGCCTCCGGCGCGAAGGTCTTGACCAGGAAAGCCACGAGCAGCGCGCCGACGACGGGCACCAGGATGATCCAGGCGCCCCACGGGATGTGCCAGGGTCCCCAGGCCGCAGCCGGCGTATGCACGCGTGCCGCGTAATGCGCCGAGAAGGTGCCGAGGAACGCAAGATTGTGAAACACTGCAATGAGCAAACGACAGCCGACCGCGCCGAAGCCGGCGTTCAGGCCGGTCAGCAGCGCCAGTCCGATCAACCCCAGGGAGGCCTGCTCGAGGGCGCGGGTAAGCGAGGTGCCGGAGCGGTAGAGCCGTCGTCGCCTGAACGAGCGGCGGGCACGCAGGCGACTCAGCGGACGCCTGGAATCTTCGTGCCGTTCGTCGGTCATGCTTGCATTACCTGCGTCGTCTTTCCTCTGCGAGGCAACAAATCCTTTCTATGATGCCGTGCCGCACCACCTCGCGTCAAAGCGGGCGGCACGCGCGGAACCGTCTCGAGAGGGGCGACGTCGCCGCCGGAGAGGCCGGAATGGCCGGCCCCGGCCGGACGTTTCAGTCTGGCTGCTTCTCGGCAGCTTCTTCTTCGGACACCTTTTCGCTGTTCGTCTGCGAAGGCGCGATCAGGGCGCGGAACTGCTCGATGGAATCGCTCGAGGCCGCCACCAGCAGCCCGTCGCCGACCTGAAGCTTGGAACCGCCATGGGGGACGATCTCGCTTTCGCCGCGAATCAGGCCGACGATCAGCACCCCCATGTCCGCCAGCCCCAGGCTTCGGACTTCCTTGCCCGCCACCGGGGTTCCCGCGGCGAGATTGAGGCTGTAGAGCTGCTCCTTGCGCCGGCGCAGGGCGATGCCCTCGCCGCGGTCGAGCGCGTATTGCAGTTCGCTGTTGAGGATGTCGCGGTCCAGCCGGACCTGCTGACGGCGCAGCAGGTCGGCTGCCGTCTGGTAGTAAAGGTCGCGGTAGACGGGGCTGTCGGCCGGCGTGGAGACCTGGGCTTCATACAGCGTCGGATACCGGGCTCGCCGGGTCAGGGTGAACTGCACCACGAAAGCGAGCGCCACGGCGATCATGGTGGGCATGATGAGGTCGTAGCCTCCGGTCATCTCGACCACCATGACCAGGGACGCGATCGGAATGCGCGCCGCCCCGGCGAACAGGGCGGCCATGCCGACCACGGCCAACGCCGAGGGGTTGATGTCGAGGTGGAACAGGCCGAGCAGCGCCGCGAAGGACGCGCCCAGCATGGCCCCGACGTACAGGCTCGGCGCGAACACGCCGCCCGCGCCGCCGGAACCGATGGTCAGCGACAGCGCGAGAATTTTGCCCAGCGAGAGCAGCAGCAGGAACCATACCGCCAATCCCGCCCCGCCGGAGAGTGCGAACTGGATGTAGCCGTAGCCGCCGCCGAGCAGGGGCGGCAGGGCGATGCCGACCAGTCCCACGGCCAGCCCCCCGATGGCGGGCTTGAAATGGTTGGGTATGCTGATGCCCCGGAACCAGTCGCGAATTCGATAGAACACGGTGGGCAGGATCGCGCCCAGCATCCCCGCCGCGAGCCCGAGCACCGCGAACCACACCAGGTTGTAGGAGGGGCCGATGCCGATCCGCGGTGCCAGGATGAACAGTGGCGTGAAGCCCTCGAACACGCCGATTATGGCGTAGGCCACGGCGGCGGAGATCAGCGTGTAGATCAGCGCCCCACCCTCGAAAGCCATGCGCGAATACAGGATCTCCACGGCGAAGATCGCGGTGCCGAGGGGGCTCTTGAAGATGGCGGACAGTCCCGCCGCCATGCCCATCAGCACGATATAGCGGCGTTCGTCGTCGGGCAGTTTGAAAAAACCGCCGACGATGGCGCCGATGCCGGCCGCAATCTGCGCCGTTGGGCCCTCGCGGCCGGCCGAACCGCCGGAACCGATGGTAATCGCGCTGGCTATGCCCTTGACGAAGGGGACGCGGGCCCGCATGCGGCCGTTGGTCTGGTGAAAGGCCTTGACCGCGGCATCGGTGCCGTGACCCTCGGCTTCCGGCGCCAGCGTATAGACCAGCACGCCGGTCACCAGGCCGCCCACGGTGGTCGCGACCGGCACCCACCAGTACCAGTGCGTGAACGGCTTCGGCGCCGTCCCCGCCGTATGCGCGGAGGCGACGTCAATCGGCTGGTAATGTCCCAGGAACCCGAGGATATAGATGTCTGCCCAGTGCAGCATGAGCAGGAACAGCTCTGCTCCCAGACCGCCGACGATACCGAGGAACAGGCTCATGATGAGCAGTCTCGGCGTGCGATCCAGCTTCATTAACCACATGGGACGACCGGCCGGGGAATCGGCAAACGAGCGCTTATTATATAGGTAGGGTCTTTTCAAGCCGAAAAGACACGTATGATAGGAATTCTTTTCGGTCTGCGGCTCGGCTGCCGAGGGCGGGTCCGCGCGAAGCGCGCGGCGGAATCCCGCCGGCCGACGGAGAGGAATCAGTTTCGTTGGGCCTGTAGCTCAGTTGGTTAGAGCAGGGGACTCATAATCCCTTGGTCCCAGGTTCGAGTCCTGGCAGGCCCACCATTACCCGGCACCCGCACTGCCGGCATGGGCCGGCAGGTGTTCCAGGTAGCCGGCGACCGCCTTCCAGTCCTGCGCACTCGTCACCAGCCCGAGGTAACCGTCGGGGCGGACCACCCGGATGCCGGCCGCCCCCGTTGCATCGACGGCCAGCTCGCAGGTATCGCCGAAGCGTCGCAGCAGCTCCGCCGCCTGCGCCGATTCGGCGTCATCCCGCCCCGCCAGCACCAGGAAGCGCCCGCTCCGAAGGCGCTCGTAAAGCGTGGCGGACGCGCCGTCCATGAGTTCGACGGCCTTGTCCGGCATCCGCTTTCCCGGGGCAATCCCGCTACCGGGTGCGCCCGGCGCCCGGCGGCTGAGCGGACTGTCCGGGTAGGCAATGTCGAGTTCGCCGAGCATCGACGTGATCGTGCGACGGACGGGCGGCAACCGGGTCGCAAGCGGCACCGCGACGTTGCGCAAGGCCTGCAGCAACGGATTGCGCAGCGTCCCCATTCGCGTGAGCGCCGCCGCGCCGCTCAGCACGTGTTCGGCCACGGCGCTGCGCTCGGGACTGTAGCTGGCCAGCAGCGGACCGGCCGCGGTAACGGCGCCGCGGCAAACCAGGGCCAGCTTCCAAGCCAGGTTCACGGCGTCCTGGATGCCCGTGTTCATGCCCTGCCCGCCGGCCGGACTGTGGACGTGCGCGGCATCGCCGGCCAGGAACACGCGCCCGGCGCGGTAATCGCGAACCTTGCGCTCGTTGATGCCGAAATGCGACAGCCAGACCGGGTCGGGGGCATGCAGTCCCCCTGGCCCCCGATCGTCGAGCACGGCCTGGACGTCTTCCAGGATCGGCTCGCCGGCTGCGTCCACGGCGCCGCGCGGGCCCCGGTCGGCGATCACGCGGTAGCGGTGATCGCCCATCGGGAACAGCGCGAGCACGCCGCGGCGGTGCAGGAAGATTGCCACCTCGTCTTCCCGGACTGCTCCATCGAGGCGCACGTCGGCCAGCAGCCAGTCGTTGGGTTCGGTCTCGCCCTCGAACTCCAGGCCCAGGGCGTGCCGAACGGTGCTGTGCGCCCCGTCGCAACCGACCAGCCATTCCGCGCGCAAGGATTCTTCGCGGCCGTCCCCGTGGCGCAGCGCCGCGTCCACGCCCGCCGCATCGGCGGAAAACCCCGTCAGTTCAGTTTCGCGCTCGACACGCACGCCCTGTTCGTTCAGATGGGCCTCGAGCAGGCGTTCGGTCTCGCTCTGCGGCAGCAGGAGGCCGTACGGATACGGGGATTCGAGGGCTTCGAATCCGATTCTCGCAAGCTGGCGGGCACCGCTGCGCATTACGGCATGCGTCGCGCGCAGGCCGCTGCCCGTGAACGCCTCGACGCAACCCATCACCCGCATGAGCTCCAGGGTGCGCGTCCAGATCACCAGCGCCTTCGACTTGTCGGTGCGGGCCGCCGACTTGTCGACGATGCGCACGGCAACGCCGAGTCGTGCAAGCTCGGAGGCCATGGCCAGGCCGACCGGCCCGGCGCCGATTACCAGCACCTTCGGACCCGCGACGCGGTCCGGTTCCTGCGCGTCCATCGCTCCCTCCCCTGTGTTGCGGCGTCCGGTATGCTCGGGAAATATTACTCCGCCGCAACGAAAGGCATCAGGGAGCCCGCGGCGGTCCAATGGGCGGCGTCGCCACCGGCGCGGCGATGCCCGCGAACTCGGTCACGCTGCCGCCGGCATAGTTCGTGACCCACCGGTTTCCGCTGGAATCCACCGCCAGGCCGTCGGGCGGCAAGAGGTTGCCGCCGGCCTTGTAACCGGCGTTCGGTGACAGCGGGGTACCCGCATCGTCGAATTCGCTCACGCTGCCCGCCAGGTAATTACTGAACCAGATATGGTCGGCGCCGTCCACGGCGCCCCCCGCGGGCGGCTGAATCCCGCCGCCGGTGAATCCCCCGGGCGGGCTGATGCCGTCGACGGCGAACGCCGGATGTTACCGCAGCCAGGGCGCGAGCGCTTCTTCGGCGAGGCCGGGCCAACCGCGGTTGGCGGCGGGGCTGGCCGGGCTCGGGTGCGGCAGGTAGCCGACGTCCACGTCCTCGCCGAGCACTTCGACCGCCCGGCGCTGGGCATAGCGCCCGACCCCGATCACCGCCGCCGGCGCCAGGGCGTCGACCAGCGAACCCAGGGCCGCATTGCACGCCTCGATCAGCGGGCGGGCCTCCTCGCGCCGCAATTTTTCCGGGGTGAGATTGCGCCCGTCCTTTATGAACAGCAGCGGGCAGTAATTCCAGACGAAGAAGCGATCGAAAAAAGCCTCCGCCGACCCGAAACGATCACGAGCCCAGCCCCACAGTCGACTGCCGCTGCCTTCCCGTCGATGGCAATCGAAGCCCATGAGGGGATACTTGTCATGCTGCGCGGGCAACGGCGGTTGCAGCGGTGCTTCGATGCCCATCCAGTCGCGCACCATCACCACGTCGCCGAACGGCACGCCGGTCTGCGCCATTCCCCAGGGGCCCGGGTTCATGCCCAGCAGGACGATACGGCCCCTTCGGGTGCCGAAACGCCGAAGATAGTCCCGCTGCGCCGGCCACGCATAACTCAGCGGGTTATAGACGTGGCTCGGCGTCCGGAATTGGAGCGCCTCGACTCCTCGCGCCAGGTCTTGCGCGATCTGCACCGCCGTTCCCGGAGCCGACTTGCCCGGCATGCCGTTTCTCGCTCATCGATATCAGCGCATCAGTCTAACCGCCGGCGGCAAACGGCAAAGCCCGGTGCCCGGAACGTCCCCTATTCGCCCGCCAGCTTCAGCCAATGCCGCTCCAGCGGCGAAGGTTCGCGCGAACCGATCTTTTCGTGCAGCCAGCCACGAGCGTCGTCGCGCCGCTTGGCATTTATCAGGCTGAGCAGATACGACTGGTCGAACACGCCGCGCTGCTCGTCGCTGCCGCCCCCTTCCCCGGAGCGCTCGAGCAGGGGGGCGAAGCCGTCGGCCGCCTCGTCCCAACGGCCCTCGGCGTAGGCCAGCGTCGCGCGGGCCAGCCCCGACCCGACCGTACGCCATACCTCGCGGGCGCGGCCGGTGCGGCCATCGGCGAAACGCTCGAATTCCGCCATGACCTGCGCCGCCTCGCCGGCAGCACCGGCACGTACGAGCGCGAACAGGTAGATAACGCTCAGGAATGGAAACACATGTTCGCGGCTGTTGGTCTCGATATGTGCGGCGATATCGGCCCACGGCGCCGCGTCGACGGAAACGCCGGCCAACTCCAGGTACCAGAGCAGCAGGATCGCATCGGTATGCTCCACCACGGTATCGGGGGCAAAGCCCCAGATCCGCTCGCCCAACAATGCGACCGGGACCTCGAATTCACGGCGCGCCAGATGCAGCGACGCAAGGTGAAAATTGTTGTGGGAGCGGATGTACTGGCTCTTCGTCTCCCAGCGCGGCGCCCAGGCCGAGAGCGCCGCAAGACCCTTCTCGGTCTCGCCACGGCGCCCATAGACATGCGCCAGGCAATGCTCGGCCCACGGCGTATCGGGGTCCAACCGCAACGCCTCGGTCGCCACGCGCTCGGCTTCGTCCGCGTCGGCATTGAGTTCATGGGAAAAGGCGTGCATCGCGAGGACATCGCTGTCGTCCCGATTCGCCTCCGCGAATCTCCGCATGATGCGCCGCTGGCGGGCGCAATCGCCCGTTTCGAAGAGGTGGAACTCGGCCAGCTTGGCCGATATCGTCTCGCGCGGCCAGCGTTCCGAGATCGCCTCGTGCCGATCGACGGCCGCCTCCAGATCGCCGTTGAGCCCCGCCTCCACGGCATCGATGAAGGCGAGTTCACGATCGTTCGCCGCGTCGGCACACGCTCGGGCGCGATCCAGCCAGTCCTTGCCGGGCGCCGCCCCGGACGGCGATTGCGCAAAGGCGTAGAGACTCGCCGAGTACGCCTGCAACATCGGGCAACGCGGATGCGACTCGGCCGCTTGCATCACCGCCGGCGCTCCCGCACCGTTGCCCAGGAGTTCGGAGACGAAGGAATCGACAGCGGCCAGGGCGGCCGAATCCGCCCCGGACACGGCGAGACCGCGGGCATCTGTCGAGGACATGGCGCATTCTCTCGTTGGCGGCAGGCCAGCATACCCCACAGGGGCCCTCGCCGGCCCACCCCGTAAAATAGCGCGATGCACAGCGAATTGATCCTCGACGGGCTGAACGATGCCCAGCGCGAAGCCGTGACCGCGCCGCCGGGCGCCGTGCTGGTGCTCGCCGGCGCCGGCAGCGGCAAGACCCGCGTGCTCACCCGCCGCCTGGCGTGGGTGATTGCCACCGAGCAGCTGACGCCCGACCGTATCCTTGCCGTCACCTTCACCAACAAGGCGGCGGCAGAGATGCGGGGCCGGGTGGAACAACTGCTGGAAGAACCCGCCGACACGCTGTGGATCGGCACCTTCCACGGCCTCTCCCACCGCCTGCTGCGCCGCCACGCGAAAGAGGCCCGCCTGCCGGAGAATTTCCAGATTCTCGACAGCGACGACCAGCTGCGGCTGATCAAGCGCCTGCTGAAGGCCCAGGGACTGGACGAGAAACTTTTTCCCCCGCGCCAGATCGCCGGCGTCATCAACAAGACCAAGGACGAGGGCCGGCGCCTGGACGAGCGCGAAGCCGGCCACGACGAACACGGCCGCACGGTGGACCATATCCTCGCCGCCTACCAGGAGGCCTGCGAGCGCGGCGGCCTGGTCGATTTCGCCGAACTGATACTGCGCACCGTGCGCCTGTTCAACGAGCGCCCCGATATTGCGGAGCGCTACCGCCGCCGCTTCAAGCACATTCTGGTGGACGAGTTCCAGGACACCAACACCACGCAGTACCTGTGGGTGCGCGCCATCGCCGGCGACGAGATCCGGCCGTTCATCGTCGGCGACGACGACCAGTCGATCTACGGCTGGCGCGGGGCAAAGGTGGGCAACATGGAGCGCTTCCAGCACGATTACGCGCCGGTGCAGGTGGTGCGCCTGGAGCAGAACTACCGCTCCACGGGCCAAATCCTCGACGCCGCCAACGCGGTGATCGCGAAGAACGCGGAACGCCTCGGAAAGAACCTTTGGACCGCCGGCGAGACCGGCATGCCGATCGAAGTCTACGCCGCGGGAGACGAGCGCGACGAGGCCCTGCACGCGGTGGCCCGCATCGAGCGTTGGATCGCCGACGGCGGCAGCGCGAGCGACGCGGCGATCCTCTACCGCTCCAACGCCCAGTCGCGCATCTTCGAGGAGATCCTCATCGGCCGCGGCATTCCCTACCGCGTCTACGGCGGCCAGCGCTTCTTCGACCGCGCCGAGATCAAGGACGCCCTCGCCTACCTGCGGCTGGTGCACAACCGGGACGACGACACCGCGTTCGAACGCATCGTCAATACGCCCGCGCGCGGCATCGGCGCCACCACGCTGCAGAAGCTCCGCGTACACGCCCGGTCAACGCGCCGGTCGCTATGGCGATCCTGCGCCGACCTCGCCGGCGCCGACAGCGATCTCAACGCCCGAGCCCGCAACGCACTGGCGAACTTCATGCATCTCATCGAATCGCTGGACGAGGCGACGCGGGAGCGGGAGCTGGGCGAGACCATCGAGACGCTGGTCGCGCAAAGCGGGCTGGCAGACTTCCACGGCAGCGAGGGCGGCGAGCTGGGGACCGCGCGGGTGGAAAACCTGGAGGAGCTGGTCAATGCGGCCAGCGACTTCACGCCCGAGCCCGACCTCTCGCCCGTCGAATCGTTCCTGGCCCAGGCGGCACTCGAGGCGGGCGAGAGCCAGGCCGAGGAATGGAAACCCTTCGTGCGCCTGATGACGCTGCACTCCGCCAAGGGCCTGGAGTTCCCGCTGGTGATCATCGCCGGCATGGAGGAAGGCCTGTTCCCCCACCAGAAGAGCATCGACGCCCCCGCCCGGCTGGAAGAGGAACGGCGTCTGTTCTACGTAGGCATGACCCGGGCCCGCAAGCAGCTGGTCCTCTCCTGGGCCGAGCTGCGCCGCCTGCACGGCCAGACGATCTATGCGCGGCCTTCCCGCTTTCTCGCCGAGCTTCCCGAGGACCACTACGAGGAAATCGGCCCCCGGCGCATGACCCGCCACGGCGGTGGGAGCGAAGACGAGGGCCCGGACATCGAACTCGGTCGGCACATACGCCACCCGACCTTCCGCGAGGGCGTCTTTCTCGACAGGGAGGGCGAGGGCCCGCGCCTGCGGCTCAAGGTCGCCTTCGAGAACGGCGGCACCAAGTGGCTCCTCGCCTCCGTCGCCCGCCTGGACGTCCTCGATTAACTGCCGACCGACCATCGGCCCCTGTGGGAACGGTCGTTCCGACCGCGAAGGCCTCCGCCGGCACGGCCCTCGCAGCAACCCTTGCCTGAGTGCGCAAAGCGCCGATCTCTGAGAGAATGGGCGCCTCGTGTCTCCCCGGGAAATGCCCGTGACCCGCGTCAGCGACGTTATCCTCCTTACCTTCGCGGTCTACATGATCGCAGTCCTGTCGATTTCCTTCGTCGCCTGGTTCCGCAACAAGAGCCTCAAGGACTACATCCTCGCCGGCCGCGGGCTGGGCAGTTTTGTCACCGCGCTCTCCGCCCAGGCCTCGGACATGTCCGGGTGGCTGCTGCTCGCCCTGCCCGGTGCCGCCTACGCCTTCGGGATGGGCTACATCTGGATGGTCATCGGCCTGCTGGTGGGCACCTACCTCAACTGGCTCATCGTGGCCCGACGCCTGCGCGAACAGACCCAGCACTACGACGACGCGCTGACCCTGCCGGACTACTTCGCCAACCGCTTCGGCGACAAGACGCGGCTGCTGCGCGGCATCTCGGCGTTGATGATCCTGGTCTTCTTCGCCATCTACGTCTCCTCCAGTTTCGTCGCGGGCGCGGACCTGTTCAAGTCGCTGTTCCACGTGTCCTATTTCTGGGCCCTGGTATTCGGCGCCCTCACCGTGATGTCCTACACGTTCATCGGCGGCTTCCTGGCCGTCGCCTGGAACGACGTGCTGCAGGGCGCGCTCATGTTTTTCGCCCTGGTGGTCGTGGGCCTGCTCGGGCTTGCCTACGTGGGCTGGCTCAACGGCCTGGAACATACGCTGAACGCGGTCAACAACGGCCTGCTGCACCCGTTCTTCAATGTCCAGACCGGGGCCGCCTATACCTGGATCGGCATCGCCTCGCTGCTGGCCTGGGGACTGGGCTACCCCGGCCAGCCGCATATCCTGGCGCGTTTCATGGCGATCAAGGACGCCCGGAACATCCCCGCCGCGCGGCGAATCGCGATGTTCTGGGTCATCGTGGCGCTGCTCGCCGCGATGGTGGTGGGCATGACGGGGCTGGGCGTGGTCAGTCATCCGCTCCACGGCAGCGACCGCGAGCGGGTCTTTATCTACATGGCGCTGAAACTGCTGCCATCGGTGGCCGCCGGCATCTGCCTCTCCGGCATCCTCGCCGCCATCATGAGCACCGCCTCGGCGCAGTTGCTGGTCGCCGCCAGCGCCTTCGCCGAGGACCTCTACCGCGGCTTCTTCCGTCACGGCGCCGGGCGCCGCGAATTGCTCTGGGTGGGACGTCTCGCCCTCCTCGGCGTGGCAGTGGTCGCCTTCTTCGTGGGCATCAATCCGCACAGCCTGGTGCTCGGACTCGTGGCGTATGCCTGGGCCGGGTTCGGGGCGGCATTCGGCCCGGCGATCGTCCTCGCGCTGTACTGGCACCGCATGAACTGGCAGGGCACGCTCGCCGGCATCATCGTCGGCGGCGCCACGGTGCTCGTCTGGCACACATGGCTCCTGCCGTTGGGCGGATTCTTCGGACTCTACGAGATCGTGCCCGGCTTCATCCTGTCGGCACTGGCCATCGTGGTCGTGACGCTGGCGACCCCGGCACCGGCGGGCAAGCCGTCGCACCACGGCATCCACGCCCGCGGCCGGGCCTGACGCGGGAGGCGATCAGCGCCCGGCCAGAACCCGGCGCGCGTTGACCGGCTGGAGTACGCGGTTGTTGGCCTGGCCGATCGTGGCCCGCAGTGCCTCGGCCTGCCCGGAGGAGACGGTCAGCGTCTCGCGCATCACGAACCAGCGCACGCCCTCACTATAGGGCGGCGTGGTCAGGGAACCGTTGTAGCGGTAATAGGCGCCGCCCGCGGGCAGAAACTCGGCGGCGGATATCCTCTGCTCGAGCACCGCGCGCTCGCCCTTCGGAAGCGGCAACCGGTGTACGAATTTTTCGAAGGCGGGATGTGCCGGACCTTCGGCGAACAACACCCCGACCACCGCGATCCCGCCCGCCTCGCTCACGTGGACTGCGTGCGCCTCGAGCAGGTAGTCGCGTCCCTCGATGAGATGTTCCGCCGGTACGTGGAAA
>JBJKSR010000294.1:0-22831 GCA_046703965.1 Gammaproteobacteria bacterium
GGCTGAGCCCGTCGTTCGGCATATAGGTACCCTGCTGCGCCACGCTCCAGGCACTGGCACTGGTGGCCGCAGCCGGCGCATCGAGTTCGTACCAGCGGATGCCCGAAGGCGCGGTCGAAGGCGCGGCGCCCGTGCCTACGGTCTGGTTCACCACCAGCGCCTGATGATCTCCGAAATTGCGATAGTCGAGCCGGTACATCAGCCGGTCCCCGATACCGTCCACGGAAGCGCCGCCCGGCTCGGGAATGCAGTCACGAGCGTAACCGCAGAGACCGTCGTTGAACGGATCGACGGTAATCCTGGTCGGACCGCTGAGCGTCGAGTTGGACGGGTTCACCCAATCGACGTGCATCTGCCACATCTCCAGCGCGTAAAAACTCGTCCCCCACAGGTACGGGCTTGCATAATCGACAAAGATGCCGGGCGCACCGACCGGCGGCGGCCGGTAGCCGTCGAGGTCGGCGGGAAGCACCGAATAGGCCAGGTCATGACCGTTGCCCTTGAATATGATCATCTGCGCCAGCGGGCTGCCGGTGAGCATTTCTTTGCGGTCGAACGCCACGAAACCCTCACCTTCGTAGGAAGACCCGGTGGCGCTGAACACGTTGAAAGTCGCGTAGTAGGCATCCGGCCACACGGAAATCTTCGGATAGTCTGCGAAACCGTTGGGAAACACCTGAAAGTCGTAGACGTAATAGGCTCCCGTCGGATCGCCGGTTTCAGAAACCGCGACGCACTCGTCCGTAGGCGCGGAAACTCCGGCGAACTGACTGATCACCCAGCGCCCGGCCAGCTGATCGTAAACAATTATGCCGTCGCCATGACCGTCATCGGCGCACACCCCATGAGACCAGAGATTGGAAAGCGGGACCGGCCCCAACACACGGCTGCCACTCTTGCTGAACACTTCAAACGTGCTGCCCCCGGGGTTGCCCGCGCAGTTGACCAGTTCGACCACATCGTTCTGACCGGCAGCCACGTCCGTATCCGGCGGCGCACATTCGACCGTCTCGGTCGGCGCGCCCAAACCCTGGAAGTTCGCGACCGGCGTCGTGGATGCGGTTGACGAACTCAACGGCGCACTCTTCTGTAATGCGGAATCGCGAACCCGGGGAACGGACGAAAGTGCAGGCGCCTTCCCCAGCAGCGGCACGAGTGTCGGCTGCCCGGAAGCCTTGAGAGCGCCCGATCGAACGAGCCGGTCGCGAAGCTTGGAAATTTCCTTCTGGCTTAGATGTCGATTACCCGCGATTCGGCGCATTAACGCCGGCATCTGCCACTGCATATCGCGCAGTGGCGCCGTCTTGTAAAAGTGCTTTGCTGTTACGACCTGCGGCTGCATCCCCGCGGTTGATCCCGCGTATGCCACGCCGGTCGCAGCAATCAAGGCAGTTAAAGAAACGGCGAATCCAAGCCGGAATTTATTCATCAGTGCATCCCTCGGTTCAACAGATTCACGGCGGCCGAACCGTAACGCCGCCTTAAGCAGCAACAACGTTTACCCACTTGAATACAGCGGGGGTCAGCCGGCCGTTCTGTTTTTTAGGTTAAGCAAAAACCGGCCAGAAAGATACGGAAATTTAGGCGAGGTTTCGCCTCGGCGAAATTTCGCCAATTAGGGGCGTTCGCCCTGAATTCGCCGTAACAACGACCGGCTGCCGTGACCTTAGCGGAGCGCTCCGTAGAACTTGATTGCCGCCAGCCAACCGGCCTGAAACCGCGTTCTGGCGTCGAGAGCACTCATCAGTTCCTTGATACGCCGGTCATACGTACGCGGCGCGAGTTCCAACTGTGCAGCGGCATTCTTGTCGTTCAGGCCGGCAGCCAGGGCGCTAATCAGGTCCCGCATATTTTCTGCAAGGTCGGATTCCGACACCAGAACGCCGGACTTCTTCTGCAAAATAAGCGGGATGGGGGTGGCCCGAGCCCAGAGAATTTCGAACAGCGAATATAGCGTCTCAAGAAGTGCCGATGAGCGAACCAGCAACGCGGGCCCTCCGGATTGGTGCAGTTCGAGAGGTACGATTGCTATGCGACGGTCCGTAACCATCATCTTGACGGGAAGCTCCGACACCACGCGCACCTTCTCACCCGCCTCCATGTCGTACCGGATTCTGGCCATGGCTCCAGGCAATGACATGAACGCCGAATCCACGATGGTTCGATAACGCACTCCCCGCTCCTGGGCCTCGCGTTGAACATGCTGATCCCTTTCGGCCGACTCGCCCAGTTTGGAAATACGCATGGGTGGCCGTACAAGGGAGACGATTTCCTCCTGTGCGGTTCCATGAATCTGGCCGAAGATGTGACGCTCGACCTCCTCGCCGTTGACAACCTCCACCATCTGCTCCGGCTCACGCGCCCTGCGTGTCGCCGCCTGCTTTTGCAGTCCCAATATGGCCGCCTCGGCACGCTTTAGATTCTCCTGCTGCTTGAAAATGAGCGACCCCACGGCAATGTCGGGCGGCACCGGGACGTAGCGACGGGTGCGCTCGGGCGTATGGGTGGCGAGGCCCTTGGCCATGATCCCATCCATGAGCTGCTGGGCCTTGTTCCTGGTGATCGACAGCGCCTTCGCCACCTCCGCCGAGTTGGCGCCGTGATGCATCAGAAGATAGCGATACGCACGTTCTTCGATCTCGTCGATACCGAGAGCCGCAAGCGAGCATTCTTCGTCAAAGTTACTATTTGCCATGTTCATATATCGTTCCGACTCACTGCAGATCATACTCCACGAATGCAAAGGCCGGTGAGCGGACCACGCGACCACGTCAACTCGATCTCTATATTCGGGCTTACAACCCCGAACCGGTGAAGGTTCGACGCCTGGTCAAGGCCACCCGCGGCTCCCGGGCCTCGATTCATCGGAAATTGCACAGCGCCTTCGGCAAAACGAATTCACCGGCCCCCCGTTCGAAAAGCGTTCAGGCACGCGGAGCCGATCGCCCACCCGACGTATTGCCGTCGAGAACCGAGGCGGGCAGCGTGGAATTGGACGGGTTGGCGGCGAAAGCCAAGGACAAACATCCCACTTCCCCATAGCTCGCCTCCCAGTCAAGCGCACTCTCGGGGTCAGTCTTGGGTCTGGTATCAGACGCCGCACCGGCCATTGACCACGCTTCTTCACTGCAGCACGGGAGACGCCCAAACGCCACTCTGCACACGCCAGTGTGTCATGCGCTTTCAAGCAGCCGTTTATTTGATTATTCTCGTCAAATCAAGGGCAGTATCATGGCAACCGGCAGCGATGATACGCAGCGCTGCCCCATGCTAGCTACAAATGGAGGGTTATCATGCGTAAATCTTACCGGCTGATCGCCGTTTTAATCGGAATTTCGTTATGTTCGGCCGCATGGGCCGCATCACCGATCGGTCCCTGGACGACACCGGCAATCAAGGCCGGTCCGATGCACCCGCTTCCGAATGCCGCTTACCAGCCCAGCAAGACCAAGATCTACAAGGCGATATTCGCGGTCACCCGCCCATCCAGGGGGGCAAAGGACCCGGACGGCGGTCTGACGCCCGTGGCCCGCGCCGTGAACGTTTTCGCGTCCGCCGGGGTCCCCCTTGACCACCTCAAATTCGTGGTGCTCATCTATGGCATGGAGGCCAGCCCGATGGTTCTCGACAACGCCCAATACAAGAAGCAGTTCGGGAAGGACAATCCCAGCCTCAAAGTCATCCACGAACTGACGAAAGCGGGCGTCAAGGTGGTGGTATGCGGCCAGGCCCTGGCGGGGGCAGGCATCAGGCACAGCTGGGTGGATCCGGACGTGACGATTGCACTCTCCGCGCTCTCTACCATGGTTATCCTGCAAGACCAGGGCTACGCCTTGCTCCACTGGGGAACGTAGAGCACACGCCGATCCCGCGGATTCTCGGGTCCCCGAACCGGAAAGCCCTGCACAAGCAGGGCTTTCTTTAATGAGCGTCGGCTTCGGCACGCATCCAAAGAGGGGGGGCTAACGAAGGAAACCCGACGTAAAGTCAGTCTTATAATGTTGCCCACTGGCCATATGAGATGCTGCACATGAAAACACCCCGCTATATCCTGGTTGCATTGATCGCATTCGTTGGAGTCCTGCCCACCCTGGCTCAGGCCCGGCAACTTACGGACGCGGATTACGCGCGTGCGGCCAAGTTTCTTCTGGACAGCACCGATCCCCTGGTGGGCCACTTCAACGACCCGCTGGTCGATCACGAAGTGCAGCATGTGCATTGGCTCGGCGGCACGCACTTCTGGTACCGCGATCACGGCGCCAAGGGCGACCGGATCCTGGAGATGGATGCTGCGACGGGAAAGGTGTCACCGGCATTCGACCAGGACAAATTGGCGGCCGCCCTGGGCAAGGCGCGCGGGAAGTCCATGGATCCCAACAAGTGGCCGGCCTATGGCTTTCGCTTCCGCCGCTTGCATGACGGCAAGCTTAGCGTTCACTACAAGGGAAAGGACTATCGCTGCAATCTATCGGGCGCCGGCGTTTGCACTGTCGTCAAAAGCAAATTGAAGACGCACCACGGTGAGTCAAGATATGGATCCCATGCCCTGTCGCCCAATCACAAGCTGCGAGCATTCGTCCATAACTGGAACTTGTGGGTCCTGAACGTGGCCACGGGCAAGAAGACCCGATTGACCACCGACGGTGTGAAGAATTTCGGATACGGACCGAAGAAGGACGGGGCGGCAACCGTGCGCTGGTCTCCGAATTCGAAATTGCTGGTGGCGTTTCGCCAGGACCAGCGCAAGGTCAAGGATATGTACCAGGTCAAAACGCGGGTGGGGCATCCGAAACTGACCACACAGCCGTATCCTCTGCCGGGCGACAAGCACGTTTTTCTTGCCCATCCGGTGGTGATCGATGTCGCGACACACAAGGTGGTTCCGCTGAAAATGGCGCCCGAACAGGAATTGAGCAGCTGGAGCGACGCGAAGTGGTCGCCAGATAGCAAGAGCTTTGCCCTGACTTCTATCTCGCCCAATTACCAGCACGTGCAGTACCGCGTCGCCAATGCCGCCACCGGAGAGGTACGTACGGTCTTTAAATACAAGGCCAAGGATTTCTACCAGGGCTGGTACGGCCGACCGGACTGGCAATACCTGCCGAACAGGGGTGTCGCCGTCTGGCCGACCGAACAGAACAACTGGATGAACCTCTATCTCTTTAGCCTCAAGACGGGCAAGATGCTGCATCCGATCACTACGGGCAAGGGTGACGTCATCCAGGTTCTGCATGTCAATCGCAAGACGGGCACGCTATGGTACGTCGGCACGGGCCGCACGCCAGGCATGAACCCTTACTATCAGCAGTTGTTCAAGGTCAACATCAATACCGGCAAGACCCGGCTGCTGACGCCGGAGGACGCCGACCACGTCATCACGATGTCCCCGAACGGCAAGTATTTCGTGGATGCCTACTCTACGCCGACCAAGCCGCCGGTCACCGTCCTGCGCTCGGCCACGAACGGGCATGTGATCGCCACCGTAGCCAGAACGGACATCTCGCGCCTCAAGGCCATGGGCTGGGTGCCACCGGTTCCGTTCACCGTGAAGGCGCGCAACGGCAAGACAACGCTCTATGGATTGATGTACAAGCCGACGAACTTTGACCCGCACAAGAAGTATCCGGTCATCGATTTTGTCTATCCCGGACCGCAGATCGGCTCGATAGCAACTTTCAGCTTCCGCTCGGAGCGTGGCAGCCATCAGGCTTTGGCCGAACTCGGCTTCATCGTGGTGACGATTGACGGCATGGGCACACCATACCGCTCGGCGAGCTTTCACCGCTACTGGTACGGCGACATGGGCGACGATACGATTCCGGACCAGGTGGCCGGCATCAAGCAACTGGCCGCACGCTATCCGTGGATGAATATCAACCGGGTCGGCATGTGGGGCCATTCGGGAGGCGGCAATGCCACCGTATCCGCCATGCTGCATTATCCCGATTTCTTCAAGGTGGGCTGGGCCGAGAGCGGCAACTATGACAATCGCGATTACTTCTACGCCTGGGGCGACAAGTGGGAAGGCCTACTGGTCAAACACAAGAACGGTACCACCAATTACGACAACCAGGCCAGCGAACTGCTCGCGAAGAACCTGAAGGGCCGCCTGATGCTGGTAACCGGTTCGATCGACAACAATGTACCGCCAAGCAATACGTATCTGATGGTCAATGCGCTCATGAATGCAAACAAGAACTTCAGCATGCTGGTCGTGCCGAACGAACGGCACCACTACGGCAAACACACGCCCTATGTGACCCGCCGATGCTGGGACTTCTTCGTCAGGTACCTGGCAGGCAACACGCCGCCCCACGAATTCAACGGAATGCCGAAGACGTTGACTGAATGACACGGGCCGACATGCTCGACCCGTTTATTCAGGGGCTACGACCGCGGTTGCGGTCGTAGCCCCTCTCGTTCCAAAAACCGTCGTTCGGTCAACAAACCCGGCCCGACTGACGCCGCATTGCCCCCGGGCGGACTGAAGCCGGGATCGACGGTGGCGTTGCGGCGCGAGACGCCGGCCTCAGCCCCTGCCGGAGTCCGAATGTTCGGCCGCGGCGTGGGCAATGAAAGCATCAATGTTGGCATCCACCTTGGGCAGCGCCTTCGGATTCAGATACAGCATGTGCCCGACCGGGTAGTAGTGCCAATGAATGTTCTTGTAGAGCGGCTTGGGCAAGCCCATGTGTCGCACGGTATATACGGTTGCGAAGAAAGGCGTCGCCGTATCGAAGTACCCATTGTTCATCATCAGCTGCATGTCCGGGTCGTTGCTCATGGCGCGCGCGAGGGCCGGCGCCACATTCGGAGACTCAAATGCACCACTGTTGCCCACGCCTTCCGAGAGGCCGCCTAGCGGCGTCTTATATTTCCAGTCCCAGGCCTTGAACACGCTGTAGCTGCTTTGCAGATACGGCCGATCGCTGTGATATTTCAGCGTCTGCGCGAGGTATCGATTCATGGTAGCGGTCAACGCGCCGAGATACGCACTGGTGGTCGCGCCCAACGAATCCCTTCCGGGGAAAGGCAGCAGCGGCTGCAGCTTGTAAGTGGTAAAGCGCTCATCATAGCGACCGGTCATGGTGTCGTTGCCCATTACGTTGCGCCTGAACACGGAAAGCGTCATCCTCAGATTCGCCTTGAGCCAGAGCTTTTCGGGAAGGCCCGTGTAGCTGGCAAGCTTTGCCGCGATGGCCTGCTTATCGGCCTGAGACAACGCGGCGCCCTGGAATAGGGCATGCGCGTAAGCGCCGCCCGCGAACTGCTCGACCTTGTGCACGAACTTGGGCAGGCTCGGCGGCATCGGATTGAGGCGATGGTGGTACCAGGCGACTGCAGCATACGACGGCAGGTAGCCGATAAACGGCAAATCGTTGCCGGGCACTGCGTTGATGGTGGAAAATTGCAATACCGTGGAACACATGATGACGCCGTTTAGAAACACGCCATTGTTCACCAGATCATTCGCGAGGACGGCGTTGCGCGTAGTTCCGTAGGATTCTCCGAGCAGGAATTTCGGCGAGTTCCAGCGATGGTTTTTGCTCAGCCAACGCGTGACGAACTGCCTGAAGGCCTGGCCATCCTGCTTGACGCCGTAAAAGTCCTTCGCCTTCCCCTTGCCGACGATACGGCTGTAACCGGTGCCGATGGCATCGATGAATACGATGTCGGTACTCTTGAGGATACTGTATTTATTCGGCACAAGCCGGTATGGCGGTTGCTCACCCGCCACGTCACCCGGCGCCGACCATGGAATGCGCATCGGCCCGAAGCCGCCAATGTCCACCAGCGCAGACGCGAAGCCGGGACCGCCGTTGTAAGCAAAGGTCACCGGGCGATCGTTCGCATTCGCACCGTTTTTCGTATAGGCAATGTAAAACACACTTGCTGTCGCCTTGTTCTTCTTGTTTTTAAGGATCAGCGTGCCGGCTGTTGCCGTGTAATGGATCGTTCTGCCGTCAACTTTCACGCTGTGCTGCGTGCGCACAGCCCTGGCTTTGGGAACTGTAGCGGCAGCGGCCGGCTTGGATTTGGCGGGCTTGGCCGGCTTGGCGACAGCGGCCGCGGTCAAGATCAACAACGAGCAGGCAAAAAGGGCAATCGGACGACGCATCATGAGTGCTCCTCATAGGAAGTAGCACATTCTAGCGCCATAGCGACATCGCCGCTTGCTCTCCAAATCCCGGCATCACGGCATGTCTATTGCGGATCAGGCATTTCCATGGGAGAAACCCGGGGGCAGGCCGGTCGAACCCGCCCGTTATTCGTTACATCGCGCGGCCGCCATAAGTTTCCTTCTCAAGCGTGTCGAGAAAGGCTTTGAGTTCCGCGGCGCGCTTCTTTCCGATGCGGCGCGCAGTCCGAGTGATAAGCCGCGGCGGGATGGACGTCAGGAATCCGCGCAACGTCTTTATCGCCGGGGCAAAGCTCGGTGACTTGGCTCCCGTGAGAGAAATTACGCGGGCGGCCCCGATATCGCCCAGGAAATCCAGCGAGTCGGCATCATGCAGCACAATCGCAGTCGGACTCTTCCCCGGGTTGCTGTAATACATATGTCCAATTTCCGCCTGCTGCACGATAGCGATCTTCTGCACGGGAAAGCCCACGCTTTTCAGGATCGCCGGGCTTTGCAGCGCCGCGCACTTGCCGTGCTCCATCCTTTTGGCACAGGGACGAAACGCCGCCATATCATGCAGGAACGCCGCGGCAAAGAGTGCATCCTTATCCACTTTCAGATGATCACCCCTGGCGATCCGAAGCGCCATCCGGTAGTCGCGCTCGGAATGCTGCCACCCCCAGGCCGGGTGCAGAAAGGTGCTGTGAGCCAACTCATAGATCTTCACCTTCCACGGCGTGTTCAGCGGGATACCGGTCGCCGTGACCTTCGGGACCGTAGCCGGGACCTTCGCGGCATCCGCAGGCACCTGGACCCGCGCGTGAGGAGACACCGCGGCCGCGGGCCGTGCAAAGGCGATTCCCGACAGGACCACGACGGCGCACAACAACCTGCCGGGACGAATGTTCAAAGTGGCGAGTCTTTGCATCGAATTCATCAGTTTCTCCCGCGGACAAATTGCCACCCATATGAATGGCGAAGAATAGCACCAAAGAGAAGGCAAGCACTCGACTCCAGGGTACGCCCGCTTCCGCGAACCAGCCGAGTCAAACGCAGGATCGGGCCCTCGATTTCCGCTCGAGGATAGACTCGTGATCTACTGGCCGGAGGCTCCAGTCCCATACGGTTCGCTTGTTGCCTTCCCCGAATCCGCACGCACCCCAAAATAATCGGCGCAAAAAGCGACGATCAGGCCGAACAGCAGCATGGCAAGCAGATTGTAGATGAACTTGTCGGGCGGAAACCGCGACATGATGCCATGAATGGTGAAGGGGTGACGGGGCCATGCCGCGGAGAGTGGAACCACCAGGTAGTTCATCACGGCGAAAATGACGATACCGTAGGCGAGACCGCCACTCGGCCAGTTCGCGGTCAACCAGCGTAGACGGCGCGCCGCCACGACGTAGACCGCTGCAATCAGCAAAGACATTCCCCACTGCAAAAGAAGGCCGAGCAAGGCGCTGCGTATACCGTCGAAATACGACGCTTTCCCCAGTAATCCGCTGGCGATGGCATGCAGGATGATTACCGGGTTGAGCCAATTGATCAACGCTGCGGCGCCTATATCAATAGTGCCGGCGAAGAAGCCGGCGAAAACGATTGCCTTGAGCGCGGGATGACGGGTCGTGTCCATGACATCACCTCTGGAGTAAAGGCGGCGGGAGGCTTTCTTCTGAGATGTGAGAGCTTACCTCACTTCTCTTCCGACATGGCATTCAGGAACGCGTCGATCAACGCGCCGCGGAAACGCTTCTTATGCAGCACAAACGACAGCGTACGGCGCAGGTTCAGGAACGGCGTGGGCAGCACTGCCAGGCGGCCGACCGCGACCGCATCGCGGACCGCGGCCTCCGGCAGGCAGGCAATACCCAGGCCCGCAATCACCGCCTGCTTGATTGCCTCGACCTGGCCCAGCTCCATCACGACCTGCCCGCCCGGCAGGGCCAATAACGCCTGCTCGCTCAGGGCGCGCGTAGCGGAACCGGGTTCTCGCAAGATCCAACGCTCGCCGGAAAAATTCTGCTGGCGCAAGCGCCGGCGCCGTGCCAATGCATGGTCCGGGCGTGCGCACACCACCAGCACGTCCTCGCGCCACGGCCGCAGCTCCAACTGCGGGTGCGCCACCGGCCCTTCAACGCAGCCCAGATCCAGGCTGTAGTCGAGCACGCCGGCAACGATGGCGTCGGTATTGCCCACAGTCAGGCGCACTGCCACGTCCGCATGGGCGCTGACGAAGGTCCCCAGCAACTCGCCGACCAGATAGTTGCCAACGGTGTTGCTGGCGCCCAGGCGCAGCTCACCCGCCAGCCGCTCCGGCCGGTCACGGGCTTGTCGCTGGAACTCCCGCATACGTTCGAGAACTTCCCGCGCCATCGGCAAAAGCTCGCGACCACGATCATTGAGGTGCAGGCGGCCGCGTTCTCGGTCGAACAGCGGCGTGTCGAGCTGCCGTTCCAGCTCGGCCAGGGCCATGCTCACGGCCGGCTGGGTCAGGTGCAACTGCTCGGCGGCCGCGCGCACGGTGCGGGTGGTGGCAATCGCGACAAACGCCTCGAGTTGGCGCGGGGTGATGCCTATCATTAGATAATTTTATAGCATTAATCAAAATAAATAAATTTTATTTTTAACAAAGCGCCGGCATAATTTCCCGACTTTCACGCCTCACTGCGAGCCCCCATGTCCGTCGCTGAAACTGTCACTCCGAATGCCGACACCATGACCCGCGGTGCGAAGGCCTCCCTCTGGCCGGGCCTGCTGCTGGCCACGGCGATCGCCGTGGGCGCGCTGGAACTGGGTCGCTTGCTGCCACTGATCGGCGGCCCCGTCTTCGGCATTGTGCTTGGAATCCTGGTGCGCAACACGCGCGCGCCGGGAACGCGGTTCCTGCCCGGGATCCGTTTCGCCGGCACGCAAGTCTTGCAGTGGTCTATCGTGGCGCTCGGTCTGGGACTGAGCCTGCGTCAGGTGGCCCACACCGGGGTGTCCTCGCTGGCCGTCACCCTGGTGACGATGAGCACCGCCTTTGCCGCCGCATACGTGTTGGGGCGGGCGCTCGGAATCCCGGCCAAACTGAAGACCCTGATCGGCATCGGCACGGCTATCTGCGGCGGCTCGGCAATCGCCGCAGTTACACCGATCATCAAACCGGACGAACACGAAACCGCGTTCGCGATCTCCACCATCTTTCTTTTCAACCTGGTGGCAGTGCTGCTGTTTCCGATGCTCGGCCACCTGATGCACCTGTCCGCGCAAGGCTTTGGCCTGTGGGCAGGCACGGCGATCAACGACACCTCATCCGTGGTCGCCGCCGGCTACAGTTTCAGCAAAGCGGCCGGCGATTACGCCACCATCGTCAAGCTCACCCGGGCTACGCTGATAATCCCCACCTGTCTTCTGCTGGCCCTCTATGAAGCCTGGCGACATAAGCAGAAAGGTACCGGCAACTTCCATCTGGGCCGCATTTTCCCCTGGTTCATCCTATGGTTCCTGGTCGCCTCGACGATACGGACCGCAGGCCTGATCCCGGCCGATTGGCAGCCCATGATTCAGGGCGGCGCCGAATTCATGATTATCGTCGCACTGACCGCGATCGGCCTGTCCTCCGACCTTCGCCGCATGGCTTCTACCGGCATTCGCCCGATCCTGCTCGGCCTGGGCGAATGGGCGGCCGTCTCGTTGAGCAGCCTCGGCGTCCAGTTGTGGATCGGCCAACTCTGAGGCCGGGCGTTATCGTGAAGGGCCGGCCAAGCGAAATAAGACAACATGCCCCCGCCCGCTCTCCCCGTAACGATATACATCATGTCTGGTCCAGGGATCGCGCTGAGCGAAATGACCGCCACCACAAACAAAAGCAAATGCCGAGTAACAAACATCGAGAACCTACCGGGCTCCAGCTGCCTGCAGGCCGCAGCGCAGTAATCAAAAGCGCCTTAAATCATTGACATCGACACGGTAAAAACAGGACGGGCTAACGCTATCGGCGCCTGAACCACCCCTGATTACTTTCCCGAAACAGCCAAGGCTCTGGCCCGCAGGCTGTCGACGGGCGTCTCCCCGGTCGCAAGCGCTTCGACGATCAGCTCATTCTGGCGGGCCCGCAGGGCGGTTAGCGCGGCTGCGACTTCATGGGCGAGGCGGCCGAGGAGGCGCCGCTCGGCGGGCGTGTAGTGTTCCGTGCGGCTGCCGCAGACAAGCGCGCCGAGCACCGCGCCGCGTACCGTCATCGGAAAGATGTACCCTTCCGGCGCGAGGCTGCTGTGAAGACCCACGAGGTCCTGTTCGCCTTGCTCGGCGCGCAGGGCGACGAAGGCGCGATCGTCGAGCTTGACTGTAGGCGGAAACGTCTGGGTACCGCGGCTGCGCACCAGGCGGTAGCCCATGGATGCGCGCTCGTAGAGCGCGACGCCACGCGCGCCGGTGTTGCTCATCGTCTCGTCTACCGCCTGGTCGAGCAGCTCACTTTCACTCTCGATGAAATGGCACTGTGCGGCAAAGCGCTCGAGCGCGGCGGCTGCCCGGTACTGGGCCCGGAAGAACACCAGTTCGATGTAGCGATTGATACGCCCGCGCACGACGTCGAAACCAACGCCCAGCGCCACGGAAACGACGACGGTGAGGAACAGCCCCGCTTGCCGGCTGAGTGCGGTGTTCTCGATCACGGTCTGCAAAAGGGCAAAAAGCCCGACGATCAGCCCGGCACTGAGCGAAAAGGCAATTGCCCGGTTGATAACGAAGGAAAGCACCACGACGCGATGATGAAGCACCGCGTACAGCAACGCACTCAGCGACACGAGCAGCGCCAGCCACCACAGCGCCATAACCCAGACCGCAGCGATGGGGCCGCCCAGATTCCTCCAGGTGATCGCCCCCGCGAAGAGTACGAGACTCCAGAGTATCCACCGTATACGCAACCGGCGCTCGGCGGTGGCGCGCCGGTAGCCGGCCAGGATCGTCGCCAGGGGCACGATGAACGAGAGCAGGTAAAGCGCCTCGGAAACCTCGCGCACCGGCCCTATCGACAGATCCAGATTTCCGAAGCCGATCGCGGCAACGCTTGCAGCGGCATTAAGCCCCGACGAGCCAAAAACCGCGACGCCCAAAAGCGCGCCGAAGGCCAGCCGTGCGCGGTGCGCAAGCGAATCGCGCACCAGTGCGAGCACCGTGAGGTACAAGGCGACGAAGATCAGCGGCGAGATGAAAAGCACATTGAAAAGGAGCAGGGGCAACAGGACGACCGTCGAGAACGACAAGATCAGGAAATTGCCGGTGATGGCAGCGAGCGCGAACATGCTCAAGCCCCAGGCGACCCAGTCGCGGCCCCACCAGAGCGTGACGAGACCAAGCGCGAGAAGGAGGGTGAGCGACAGGATGGCTGCCGCCTGAGAACCCAGCGACTGGTGTTGCGCGGCGAGCGTCGTGGTCACCGTTCGCGTGTGCCGTCCCGCGGGCAAGACAATGGAGAAGCGCGCACTGGCCGGCCCGTGCTCCAAAACGAGCAGCGTGCGTGCGGCGAGATCCTGGTCGCGGAGATCGATGCGCTCGCCCGCGTGCAGGCCTGCAGGCATCGCGTAGGGAGGGCTGGGTTGAACCGCAAAGTGGTGATGCCCGGCGGGTTGTGTATCGAAGGGCAGTACACCGTTGCCCGGAAAGAACACCAGCGTCGCATAACAGCCCACGCCGATCAGGGTTGCCAGCAGCCGGATCACCAGGAGTCGGGACATAGATTTGCCACGCCGTGGGTCTGCGGATTATCGCACGAGAGCCGGAACGGCCTGACCGAGCGGTTGCTCCGGCCCAACCCGTTGGCAGCGACGAGGCCGCTCCGGTTGGAATCCGCTCGGTCGACAGCCTACCGTTTCGGCGCAGGGCACGCTGTTCCCCTGATACACTTCGGCTCTGCCTCAGAAATGGAATTCCGGGAGACCCTGCATGCGCACACCACGCCGCGTTCCCGCCACCTGGGTGCTCAGTATCCCCGTTGCGACCTTCGGCATGGTGGTTGGCTTTATTATCGTCACCCTGCCGCAGATCCTGGCTGCCCAGAATGTCCCCGGCGGCCACATTGCAGTGGCAGTCGCCGTCATCACCTCGCCTGGCTTCTGGGTTTTCCTCGTAGCGCCGATCCTGGATGTCCGTTTCCGCCGCCGCACCTACGCCCTGGTGTTCGGCGTGCTTGCCGTCTTCGGGACGGCAGCGACGGTGCTTTATCACCCCTCGAAAGCGGAAATCGAGGTTGTGATGACCATCGCGTATCTGTCCGTGGCCCTCTACGGTGCCGCGGTCGGCGGCTGGACCGGCGCCCTGATCGAGAAGGAGCAGAACAGCAAACTCGGTGCGTGGAACACCATTTTCAACATCTGCAGCGGCGGCGTCGGCGTACTGATCTCCGGCTATCTCACCCAACACTTTCCCCCGGGTGACGGCGCTCTGTTGGTCCTGGTCATCTTCCTGGCCCCGATGCTGGCCTTTTTCTTCATTCCCGCGCCGCCGGCTGACGACACCCTGGCCGGGGAAAGCTTCCGGCGCTTCGGTCATGACGTCGTCTCGCTATTCAAACGCCGCGAGGTGCTCGTGGCGCTGGCCATGCTTGTCCTGCCATCCGCATCTTTCGCCCTCACCAATACCTTGGGCGGCTGGGGCAAGGATTTCCACGCCAGTCCGGGCCTGGTCAGCGTCGTTGGCGGTGTCGGCACCATGGTGGCCGGCATCGTCGGCAGCGCCTTGATTCCGCTAGTGGCCAGGAGGTTTCCGTTGCGACCGATGTACCTTGCCGTCGGCATTATCGGCGCCTGCTTCACGCTCGGCCTGCTGTTGCTGCCACGCACGCCGGCCACCTTCGGCCTGGCCTTCCTCGGAGAGAACGTCTTTCAGGCGGCGGCCTTCGCTACGGCGTTCGCCATCATTTTCGACGTCATCGGCAAGGGCAATCCGCTCGCGGCCACCATCTTCGCTGTGCTCACCAACGCGATGAATTTCCCGATCTTCTACATGGAAATCGTCGACGGCCACGGCTTCGATTGGAACGGCATTACGGGAGCCTTCCTTGTAGATGCCGTGATCAGCGGCGGTGTCTGTATCCTGCTCTGGGTCATGCTCTTTCACGTCGTGCGCGTGCAGGGACGGCGTGCGCCGGCCGATCCCCAACCCGTCGCAGACGCGCAGCCGGAATGAGCTAAACAATCCTGAATGGGAGAAAGGGGATGGGAACCCGATTCCGAATGAGCCTGGAACAAAGAGCCCGGCGGTAACCGGGGATCCCAAGGCAGGCCGGGCAGGCCCTGCGTACGGCAAGGCGTACTTTCCAGGACCTCCTCTCCCATGCCCTCCGCAAGCACCTTTCGTTCCTGCGATTGACCTACGTCAGATATTCCGCAGAAGGACGGTGCTAGCGTTTTGTAGTCCGCATTCACGCGTCTAAATGGAGGGCCAGACATGAAATCGCGTGCCTATTTACTCGCTTCCTTCCTCATTATTGCCGTCCCTGCGACGTCATTCGCCCAGGACAATCTCATGCAATCGGCTCGCAACTTGTTCAAACCGATCCCTACCCACGCCCCCGCCATCAAGGGCGTCGAAAGCAGCCCCGCACGGGTCGAACTGGGCAAGCAACTGTATTTCGACCCACGCCTCTCCGAGAGCCATTCCATCAGCTGCAACTCCTGTCACCGCATCGGTTTGGGCGGCGTCGACGTGCAGGAGACCTCGCTCGGTCATCGCTGGCAGCGCGGACCGCGCAATGCGCCGACCGTGTTCAATGCGGTTTTCAACACCGCACAGTTCTGGGACGGCCGTGCCAAGGACCTCAAGGAACAGGCCGGCGGTCCGCTGGTCAACCCCATAGAAATGGGCACGACCCAGAAGCACGTGGTCGAACAGTTGATGGGGATTCCGGGCTACGTCAGTGAATTCCACCGGGCTTTCCCCGGACAGAAGCAACCGATCACTTTCGAGAACGTCCGTGACGTGATTGCTTTGTTCGAAGCCACCCTGATTACCCCGAATGCGCCATTCGACCGCTATATGAAGGGTGACGCCAAAGCGCTCGACGCGGAACAGAAGCGCGGGCTTGCCCTGTTCATCAACAAAGGCTGCGCCTCCTGCCACAACGGCATCAATATCGGCGGCGACAGGTACGCTCCCTTCGGGGTTGTCGAGAAACCGGGCGCCGAATTCCTGCCACCCGACGACAAGGGCCGGTTCGAGGTCACGAAGACCGTCAGCGATGCCTATGTATTCAAGGTTCCCACATTGCGCAACATCGTTCTCACGCCGCCCTATTTCCATTCCGGCAAGTCCTGGAGCCTGCGCCAGGCAGTGGGCGTCATGGGCAGCAGCCAGCTCGGCATAAAGCTGAACGGCCGGGAGATCAGCGACATTACCGCCTTCCTGCATTCTCTGACCGGACAGCAGCCCCGAGTGGTCTATCCCATCCTGCCGCCCAGCGTTTCGTCCACGCCGCGGCCTCAACCCTGACGGAATTCCTTACTCGCACCATAGGGGCCGGCTTGACTGGCCCCTTTTTCGTGGGGACCCAACGCGGACCAGGCGCCAACCCGGTCTGTCCCCATCTCACACCGCCGCGCTTCCTTCATCAGTCCGACCGCCGCGCTTTACCTTCCGCCCTTGGGAACGTAATGGGATAATGGATCGATTCCAAGTGGCTGGAGGCGTATCGTGGCGGATATCGATCCGGCAGAAGACCCGGCGGACCTCGAGCTTTCGCAGGCGCAGCTGCGGGCCATGGGCGAGATCGTGGTGGATCGGGTGTCGGCGCATATTGCGGCTCTTCCGGAGATGCCCAGCATCGGTGACTATTCCCACATCGAAGGCTTGTGCCGTGATATGCGAGAAGGCCCGCCCGAGGACGGGACGCCGCTCGAGGCATTGCTCGAACCGCTGTTCGAAGAATGGATTCCCCGTTCGTTCGGCACGACCGGGCCGGGCTACCTCGCCTACATACCGGCCGGCGGCGTCTACACGGCGGCCCTGGCCGATTTCATCAGCGACGCGACCAACCGCTATACCGGCATCTGGAGAGCCGCACCGGCCCTGGTGCAACTGGAGGCCAACGTCCTCGAATGGCTGCGCGAATGGATGGATTTCCCGCCCGAAACGCGGGGCGTGTTCACGACCGGAGGCTCGATGTCGATGTTCAACGCCATCGCCTGTGCCCGCGAACAACGACTCGGCACCGGCATCCGCGCAGGCACCCTCTACGTCTCCTCGCAATCGCATCACTGCATCGCCAAGGCGGCAAAGCTCGCCGGCATCGCCTCCGACCGCGTCCGGGTGGTCGACGTGGACGACGCCTTCCGCATGCGCGTGGACGCGCTCGAACACGCCATCGCCGCCGACCGCAAGGCAGGCCTCAAGCCCTTCATGGTATTTTCCACGGCCGGTACCACCAACACCGGTGCCGTCGATCCCATGGACGCGATCGCCGATATCGCCGCCCGCGAGGGACTCTGGCATCACGTGGACGGCGCCTACGGCGGCTTCTTCCACATGGTCCCGGAGCTAAGGCCCCTGCTCCGCGGTCTGCCGCGCGCCGACTCCCTCACCCTCGATCCGCACAAGGGCCTGTTCCTGCCCTTCGGCACCGGCGCGTTGCTGGTCCGCAACGGCGAGGCGCTGCGCGCACTGCACTCGACGACGGCCGGCTACCTGCCCGAGAACCAGGACGAGTTCTACGACCCGGCCCAGTACGGTCCGGACCTCTCGCGCGGCTTCCCCGGCCTGCGCATCTGGCTGAGCCTGAAGTTCTTCGGCGCCGCCCGCTACCGGGCCGCTCTCGCCGAGAAGCGCGAACTGGCCGTGTGGGCCGCCGAAGAGATTGCGAAGATCCCCGGCATCGTCATGGACGCACCGCCACAACTGTCGCTCTTCGCCTTCCACCTGGAAAGCGAGGCGCTCGACTCGCTCGAAGCGCAAAACGCCGCGACCCGTAAGCTCATTGAACGTATCACCCGGCGAGGCAAGGTGATGCTCACCGGCGCCGACGTCGGCGAACGCCATCTCGGCCGCGTCTGTATCCTGAGCTTCCGCACCCGCCGCGCCATCATCGAAACCTGCATCCGACACCTGGCCGAAGAAGCGGAAGACCTCCTGTCCGAAGCCGCCCCGTGACCGGGCACCAGGACAAGAGAGCCTGCCGAGCCGTAGGACGACGTGGGTTGCCCTCTTAAAAAGGGGGCCGGAAGGGGCGGAGACCCCGCCCGCTTCCGGCCGTCACCTACCCTGCGAAATAATCTGCCTGCAGGGTAAGCGCATCGATCCGCGCCGTCAGCCGCCCTTCACGGGATGTTCGTCGGCCTTCTGCGCGTTGGCGTAGAAAGCATCCAGCGTGGCATGCATCGCTTTCAACGCATTCGGGTTGATATAGATGGGGTGGCCCGACTTGAAGTAGGCGAAGGTAATGCGCTTGCGCTCATTCGCACTGAGGTTGACCTGGCTCAGGTCGTATTCGGTTCCATGGAACGGCGTAGCCAGATCGTAGTAACCGTTCTCGGACAGCACTCTCAGATACGGGTTCATGCGCATGGCTTGCGCGAGGTCCTGCGCCACGTCGGGCAGTTGCTCACGGCGGCCCGTGGGCGAGCGGTGTTTCCAGTCCCAGTTCCTGTAGGCATCGAAACTGAGCCCCACGTACGCACGGGTGGTTTTCCACTTGAGCACGTGCCGGACGTACCACTGGTACCCCTGGTTCAGCGCCGGTGAAATCTGCGCTCCGGATGCGTCAAAGCTGGGCCTCGAGGAAATCGGATTGTCGTCCTGGGCAACATAGCGCGCATCATAGCGCCCGACATGCTCGTGTTCCGGCAACATCAGCTCCTTGCGGAACTCCGAGGCGCTCACGCGCAGGTTGGCTCGCTCGAGGTAGCTGACCGGCAGGCCGGTGAAGGTGTGCATTTCCTTCGCCAGGGCGTCCATTCTGGCCTTGGGCAGCGTATTGCCCTCGCGCAGCGCCGTCACGTATGGCCCGTCGGCAAACTGTCGCGCCTGTTCGACGAAAGCCTTCAGGCTGGCGGGCTTGTTGGGGACCTTGTCGTGATACCACGCGATGGCCGCAAAGCTCGGCAAGTCGGCCACGTACTCGTTAATCGTGCCGGGTGAGAAGTCGAAATAGTTGAGTACCGATGATTGCAGTACCACGCCGTTCACGGCCACGCCCTGCCGCTGCAGGTAATAAGCCAGCCCGGCCGATCGCGTGGTGCCGTAGCTTTCCCCGTAAAGGTACAGGGGCGAGTTCCAGCGATCGTTGCGACTCAGATAGCGCTTGATGAACTGGCCGAAGGTCTTGATGTCTTCATCGACCCCCCAGAACATCTTGCCCTTGCCCTTGCCGAGGATGTGGCTGAAGCCGGTGCCCATGGCATCGACGAACACTAGGTCGGTATCGTTGAGGATGGTTTCGTGACTGGGCTTTACGTCGTACGGCGGCGGCGGGTTGGGAGCACCGTTGGCCAGTGCGACGTGAACCGGCCCCAGGCCGCTCATCGTCAGCCAATTGGACGATGCGCCGGGACCACCGTTGTAAAGGAACGTCACCGGCCGGTCCGCCAGGTTGTGCACACCATCCTTGGTGTAGGCGACGTAGAACATGCTGCCGATCGGTTGGTTCTTCTCGTTGCGCAGGATGATCGTCCCGGCCGTCGCGGTGTAGTGGATCGTCTTGCCGCCGACCTCGACGCTGGCGTGCGTCTCCACCTGGCGCGCCTTGGGCGTGGAGTTCGAGCTGGGCGCAGAGGTCGACGCCATGGCGGGACGGATGCCGGGAAGGGCCAGAGCGGCGCACGCAACTATTGTCGCGGGCATCAGGGTTCGGGTGAATTTATGCATGGGAAACATTCTTCCTATCCTCGTGAAGAGGCCCAGATAATATCAGCCGAACCTAAAACCTTGCCTGCCCCCTACTAAGCTGCCGATCGCCGGACGAGGCAAAACACAAGACCCGGCGTCGGATCTGCCCCCAACCCGGGCCCCTTCCCGTAACCCTGTAAGCCCACGCTCACCCATTGCATAGCCATATTCTGCTATTTCTAAAACATAAAAAGCATATTTATGCTACATAAGAGGCAGATTTTGTGTATACTTAGCAGTAAAGGACGCTTCCGGAGAGGCCATGGACCGTTCAAAACCAATCAAAAGGGCTTGTACTGCCTTGTTTTTTGCGGCTTTCCTGCCGGCATTACCGGCATTGGCCCTCGCCCCCAAGTTGGCAATAATATGCCAACCACCGCGCGCGGATTTATGTCGAAAGGCGGCGAGCGGCGAGCTGAATGCGCTCGCCGGACTGCGCGCGGCCGCACAGCAGGGCAGCTCTGACGCCCAATTCGACCTGGGGCAATTCTACGCCCGCGGCCTCGGCCTGCATAAGGACTATGTGCAGGCGGCGGCCTGGCTGATAGTCGCCCGCCTCGGCTCCGACAGCCGCCGACCCGGCGTGTCGGCCGCCTTATCGAAATTGCAGACGAAGATGACAATGGCACAGATTGCCGCAGCGTGGAACCAGGTGGGTCTACTCTACGCAACCGGCCAGGCCCGCAAGAGCCAAGGCACGCGGGTCGATCACTGGTTCCGCAAGGCGGCCAAGGCGGGCAACGCCGCCGCGCAGTACACCCTGGGACTGCGATATGAGCAGGGGCGCGGGAGGGTGCGGAGCAACGCCCTGGCCACCCGCTACTTCCTCGATGCCGCCGCGCAAGGGGAGCCGCGGGCACTCCACGCGCTTCGCTCGATGGCGCGATCGGGAGCCGCGGAAGCCGAAACCGCACTCGGGTGGCTGTATGCCACCGGGAAAGGTGTGGCTCGCAACTACGAGAAGGCCTATTACTGGTGGCACAAGGCCGCCGGCCTCGACGATCCCGTCGCGCAGGTGAACCTGGGCTCGCTATACGAGAGCGGCCGGGGCGTGGATCGCGACTACGGGAAAGCGGCCCGGTGGTACCTCGAGGCGGCCGGGCTCAGGGACACGACGGCGCAAGTCAAGGTGGGAATCCTGTATACGAACGGCCGCGGGGTAGCGCGGAACTACACCGCAGCGGCGGCCTGGTTCAAAAGAGCGGCCGGGAACGGCGATGCGCAGGCCCTGGTCGAGCTGGGAGAGCTATACGCGAACGGCCAGGGCGTCGAGAGGAACCCTTCGCAGGCAGCGGCCTTGCTCGCGAAGGCAGCGGAGCGAGGTAATGCCGATGGGCAGGAGGCCCTTGGGTCGCTGTTGGCACATGGCCGCGGGGTGGCCAGGAACGAGGAACAGGCAGCCGTCTTGTTCATGCTCGCAAAGGCCGACGGGAACGCCAGGGCATCGCGGTCCCTGGCCCGGATGCGGGCAACGCTGTCGCCGGACCAACTCGCCCGGGCACGACGGCATGCCCGGATGTGGCGTACCGTTCACCTGGTCCGTCGCGCGACGCAGGGCGACCTGGCGGCCTTCGAAGCACTCCGCAGGATGGCCGGGAGCGGTGATGCCGGCGCGCAGGTCGCCGTGGGCACGCTATACAACGCCGGCGTACTCATGGTGAGAGATTGCAAGGAAGCCGCCGCCTGGTATCGCAAGGCCGCCGAGCGGGGCAACGCCAATGCCTACCGCAACCTGGCTGAACTGTACGCCAAGGGTCAGGGAGTCGGGAAAGACCACGTCAAGGCGCTCGAGTACCTCATGCTTGCGGCGGCCCACGGCAACCGCGGCGCTTCGGCGCAAGCGGCCGACCTCAAGTGGAAAATGACACCTACGGAGGTTGCGGAAGCGACCCGCCACGTGAACGGGTTGGAGGTCGCGCGCGCGGGGCCATAAGAGCCTCGGCGGACGATCGCCGCGCCGCTTCCCGGGAGACGCCGGCAGTCCTTCCGCCGCAACCTCGAGGCGAGCCCGGGAAACGGCCCCGCCACCGGGGTCGGGAATAAGACTATACTGGGACGTAGGCGCCCCGATCATCAGAGCGCCGCGGAGGAGGAGTGAACCATTCGGCACCAGCCAGAAAGGCTTATATGGCGCTGCTTCTGGCGGCTTGCCTCCCCGAGTTTGCGACAGGCGCATTCGCCGAATCCGCCGGCGAATCGGCTCACACGGATCTCCACGAGAAGACTAATGACGGCGACCCGGGAAGCCTGGGCGAACTGCACGCGGCCGCCACACAGGGCGACGCCCATGCGCAGTATCGCCTGGGCCTGGGTTACATGGGTGAGCCCCCCAACGCCTGGCCGTGCTCTGCATTTGTCGACACCGGCCATGGAACGGCGGCAATCCCCATCTGCTTCGTGCCCGACCATGCGCAGGCGGCCATCTGGTTCCGCAAGGCCGCCAACCAGGGGAACGCCCGCGCACAATTTCACCTGGCCCGCCTATACGCAAAGGGCGACGGCGTAGACCTGAATTACACGCGGGCGGCCTATTGGTATCTCCAGGCGGCCAAGCGGGGAAACGCGGATGCCATGGTCAAGCTGGGCGGCCTCTACGCGAAGGGCCAGGGTGTCAAGCGAGACGCGGCGCGGGCAGCGAGCCTTTACGTGCAGGCGGCCAGGAGCGGTAATGCCGACGGGCAAGAAAACCTCGGACGGATGCTCGAAGACGGCCGTGGGGTAGCGAAGGATGACAGGCAGGCGGCGCTATTGTTCATCCTCGCAAAAGCCGGAGGCAACGGAAGGGCTGCGCAGTCCCTGGCCAAGGTGAAGACGCTGATATCGCCTGCGCAACTTGCCTGGGCGCAATAC
>JBJKSR010000295.1:0-5913 GCA_046703965.1 Gammaproteobacteria bacterium
CATTGCAACCCGCGGCACTGAACCGGCACATATCCCGAGATTTGCACGAAATCAAGGCGTTCGAGCCGGCGTTTTTCAGCCATCTCTATGCGGGGAATGCACCAACGGCGCTGCGCGTATCTCGAAAGGATCGTTTTCACGGCACTCTTTATGTGGTTACCGGCCCGGGTAGCTTCAGCTCTGCCATGACATTTGCGGCCGATGTCAAATTCAATAATCTTGGCAAAGTGGTTGGAGAACCTTGCGGCGAAGCGCTAACCGGAACCGGCAATGTAAAGGGATTTCCCCACCCTCCCTCCAAAGTGCCTTTCCAGGTGCCAACCACCATCTACGACTGGCCCGGCGTAGCTCCAGGAACCGTAATACAGCCAAATATCCTAATTCCGACAACCGTCAGAGACGTTCAGCAGCATATTGACCCCGTGCGCCGTTGGTTCGCCACGACTGTTCCTCGTACTCCATGATCGGGCGTGATCGGGGGGGATTATTGGGGTCGGACCAGCGCAACTCTTTGATAAGAAAGAAATTGATGCTCAAAAGAGGCTTAAATAGGCGCTTAGACGCCATATTTGGGCAGTGAAATTGTCGCCCTAAGGGAGCCAACGGGACTTGGTCTTGTCGTGTGCCTTCGGTGCAAAGATTGCTGCTCTAAGGCGGGCAAAAAAGCAACGGAGTCGAGTTTCGCATCCTGGCGTTTATGTTTGGATTGCCGGCGGCCATGGAGCACTGCCCTGGGGTCGGACCAGCGCAACCCTTTGATAAAACAAAAGATAAGGCCAGAATACCGTCTGATTAATTGCTTAGAGGCCCGATTTTCCCGGTCAAATTGCCGCTTCAACGCTTCGTATCGGTTCTTATTCCTTGGGGACCTTCAGGAAACGGAGGTGGAAGGGGTGATCATGCCGCCGGTGGTGGTGTCGCCTTGCCCGAACGGTCACCGCGAGCGATATTAAAACGATCACGATCACCTGGAACCACGGTTGGAAATACCAGGCCTTGCCGGCTTCGTGGCTGACGAGCACGATCAGCGGCAGCCCGATGATCACGGCGGCCACGGCCATGATCTTGATGAACCAGCCTTCGGTGAGGGTGCCCGCATAAGGGCGCTGCGCATGATGCGCGCGGGACCAGGTAAGGCGCAGGATGCCGACGCCCAGCATGGTAAACGTCAGCATGAGACTGACGGAGCGGACGATGACTCCGATCGACCATCCCGAGAAGACCGCATCGACGAGGAACAGGCTCCCGAGCACGGCCGAAACGATGATGGCGGTTGCGGGCGCGTGCAGGCGGTTGGTCGATTGGATGCCCTGGGGCATGAAGCCGTCCTCCGCCCAGGCGTACAGGAAACGGCTGGCGCAGAGCAGTTGCGGGGCGATCGTCTTGATGACCACGATCGTGATCAGGAGGTTGAGCAGGAAGGCGATGGCGGTCGGCGTCAGCAGGCCGATGAGCGAGGGGACGGTCAGGAGATTGGCCTGGCCGCTGTCGATGATCGGCACGGCGATCCACCATGGCACGGCGTGGAAAAGCGCGTAGGTGACGAGGGTATACAGAACCAGCGCCAGGGCCCAGCCGGCGACGATGCCCCTCGGCATCGAGCGGGCGGGATTGCTCGCTTCGCCGCCCAGTGAGGCGCCGCCTGCCAGGCCGCCGTAGGCGAAGATGAACAGGGCGACCACCGAGAAGAAGGACAGCAGGGACGGGTGGGCGGCCCGGGCGGTGGCCTGGACGTGGGCCGCATCCATGAGTTTCCGGGCTGCCACGTCGGGGGATGTCGAAAAGCCGGTGATCACGATGATGGCCGCGGCAACCAGGACCAGTGCACCGACGATATAAATGAATTTTCCGTAACGTTTGATCCCGGAGCAATGCAGCGCGGCGAGCGACCAGATCGAAACGAGGCCCACGACCAGGTGTCCGGCGCCGGTATCGAGCCAGGCGGAATGGAATCCGATCGCATCGAAGGTATTGCCCAGGAACGTGGCGCAGACATAGGCGACGAACCCCATCGACCCGCACAGGCCGATCAGCCAGACGAAGGACACGCCGAATCCCACCATCGGCCCCAGGGTCCGCGTCAGCCAGACATAGCTGGAGCCCGCCGTGGGCATGATCCTGGCGAAACGGCTGAACAGCGCAACCTGCGGGATGAGAACGATCCCGGCCACGAATATCGCCAGCGGAACCAGGTTCTCGACGCCCGGATAGGACTGCAGGCCGTGGGGGACTACGAAGTTGATGCCGCTGCCATACTCCTGGGACAGGGCCGACAGCGCGACGACGACGCTGCCGGTGACCCGGAGCAGGCCGGTGCGCCCCGGGATATGGGGGGACTGGGATGCATTCGGATCCTGGTTGGTGGGCATGGAAGTCGGTCGCCGCGAGATGGATGGTTCAGGGTAGCCGAGATCGCACTGCGTCGCTACGCTAGTCCGCCTCGAGGGGCACGCACAGCATACTGTCCGCCACCGGGACCCCGCCGCGCGCACCGGGCGTCACGGTCCCGTAGCGCTCGGCGAATACGGGAGGCAGGGCGCGGGCATTCAGGGGCGCCAGCCACAGGCGCAGCAGATGCCGGCGGCGCTCCGGCTCGGGCCAATCCTCGAAGGCCGTGCGGTCATGCAGCAGCGTGTGATTGTGCACGAGCTGGATATCGCCGGGCCTCAGGGTCATATGCAGGTTGAGCGCCGGATCGTTCACCAGTTCGTCGAAGAGGTCGAGGGCCTCGACCTGGCGGGGAGTGAGCGGTGCCACGTCGGGAAACCGGCGGGCGGACTCGATGTACTGGCGCTGGTAGACGACTGAGAGTAGGCCTTTGTACCAGTTGAATACGGGAATGCGGAAATAGGGCAACGACCCTGGCGGGATTTCGCCGCGGCGGTCGGTCTCGATGGGTTCGAACAGCATTTCGAGGAGATCGGGCCGTCGCGCGCGCATCTCGTTATAGACGGTGACGGCGCTCACCAGCGTCGAGAGTCCACCGGCCTTCGCGGTCTTGAGGCACAACAAGGCTACGACGTCGGACGAGTCCGTATGGTAGGTCTGGCGTTCATGCGTCTGGTAGATGCGGACGTTCGGATCGGCGCTCGATAGGCCGAGGCTCATCACATGGCCGAGAATATGCCCCTTCGCGTTCTGGGGGCGCGCGTTGCCGAAGTGACTGCCGAGGCCGAGGAAGGCGATGGCAGCCGAACGCCGGTCGTAGCGTTCGATATCGAGCCCGCGGATCAGCGCGAAGCCGCGGCCATTTAGTACATCGTCCAGGATGCGGTGAAGGCGCGGAGCAAGGGCGGGCAGCGGGAAATCCTCCGCCCGGATCGCCGTAAGGTCGACATTGCCCTCGGCCAGGTGGCGGGTCGCGCGGTTCACTTCGGCGATCTCCGCAGGCGACAGGGTCTCGATCCAGTCCCGTTTCCCGGTGAGCGCCGGGCCATACCAGGCCGCGGGGCCGTCGATGTGCTCGGGGACTTGTGCGAGATTGATGGAGGTGGAACTGACGGGTTTCATAGGCCTTGGATGAGATAGGGCGACCACCTCGGAATTGACGGGCGGTCCGTGGATCCTGAACCGGCAAGCGCTGCGTATATGCTCCGGGTCGAATGATACTCCTGCGGCCCGGTCGGTTTTGCCTTATGCCCATTCCAGGCACTGACGTTCTCGGCATCGATGGAATTCAGGGGGCGCCCGCGATCGACGCAACGGTCCGCTTACGGCGCTTTTCAAAGCGCCGTAAGCGGCCGGGTTCTCGGGGCGGAGGCGCGATCGGGGTCGCGAGCCGCTGGCGCAGTCCGCCAACTATTCTTCGTCGTCCTCGTTTCCGGGCGTCGGTACGGGATGAAGCTTCTTGATTGCCGCCTGGTTTTCAAACTTCAAAACATAGAAGCCGCCGTGGCTGGACGTAACCCAGAGGTAGAGTTTGCCGTGCCGCCATAGGAAGCGACTGTGCGATTTCGACCACGAAAAGTTTATCGGTGGACTGACATGCTGGAAGCTGTTCAGCAGGGAGCCGGGGTCGATCTCGGTTGGTACCGGCGGGGCCGGGCCAACGAAATAGGCGATTTCTCTCGGCTTCCGCGGATTGCTGATATCGAATACACGGACGCCTGCCTGATGGCTGGAACATGCAAGTAGAGTGGCATCGAGGGGATTGTCGAAAGTGCAGTCGTGGACGCTATAGCCGTAGCCTCCCATGGTTGCCGTAATGTCATGTTCGGTCCGGGCGCAGTTCTTTGGAGAATCCGCGCCCAGCATAAGCTTGGCGACGAGTTCCGGCTTCTTGAGGTTGCTGATGTCTATCAGCCTCTCGAATCCATAAGGCGGCAGGCCGGCCGCACACGCTTCGACTGCGCCCTTGGGGTAGTTGCAGCCACCGGATCCGCACTCGTCGCCGACTCCAATGTAAGGCGTTCCATGGATAAGCGCCAAGTCGGGTTCTATTGCAATATCGCCGTCCTTCCAATACAGGGAGCTGATTACCTTGATAACGGGATGGGGACGTCGATTTTGCACCTGACTGACGTCATAGATAACCAAACCGTTGCCCGACTTGAAGTCGCCGGGATGTACCATCTTTCCGACGACGCCGCAGAAAAGCAACGTCCCAGGCGGGTGACCATCAACGGTAAATTGATTGAGTGAAATGCGGTGGCATATCTGGTGGGCACTGGCGCCGCCCGCTTGCCCTTTCGGAAAATCCCAGTCCAGTATTTCCTTGGGATGCCTGGGGTCCGATACGTCAATGGCATAAAGCCGGCGTTTGTTGAACGAGGTCAACCAATATGTCTTCCCGTCCGGAGAGAAATTGCCGGCATGGGCCTGCAAATTCGGATCCGGCAGTTGGACGCTGGACAGTCTTTTCGGGTGTGCGCAATCAGATACGTCGTAGAAGGCGACCGCGGGCTGCGGGCCCGCGCCCATCCAGCTCTCGGCCGTACCCAGTAACGCGCGCTTCGCATTAACCGACCCGTCCTCCCAGTCATATAATGCGGCCGGTCCGTCCAAATTCGTGACATATTTGGGGGCCTGCGGATTCGATACGTCCAGTACCTGTATCCCGGGATGCCGCAGCGGCGGTACGCCTTTCTGTCCCGCTTCATAACCCTCGGTCGGCATATAGGCGCAATGGCCATACCACATGAGCTGGTGACCCGCGCCCTGGCCCGCGTATTCGCCGACGATCGAAAGATTGCAACTGTAGGGTCGGGTCGAGCCGCCGCTGGCACGCTCCGACTTCGTCAGTTGGCCATCCACGCCGGTTTCAGTTCGGTCGCCGGCCTGACAAACCGGGGCCGGCACCGGTCCGAGAAAAGGTGTCTGTGCCTTGGCCCTCAACGGAGTCGTAGTCCCAATCAGGAAGACACCGAGACCAATGGCGAAGGGGAGATAACGGCCGAGTCGAGATAGGTTCTGCATGGTGCACCTCGTGAGCTGACCAAGTCACGGCTGGGCAAGCCCAGTCATTGCAACCGCATCGCGACATTATTCCACCTTACAAGTGGAAAATAAAGCGAGGACCGTCTCGCCATCTCATGTGTGCCGGGCATTTGATGTCCGGCCTGGATGATCGGGACTCGGGCAGCGCAGCTCCATGGCCATCGAGCAGTTAATGCAAGCGTGATGCCGCCGGCGCTCGAAGTTGTCTCTCACCCCGCCCGGCGGCCTGGCCGGCTCGCTGGCATCGGCCCCGAAGCCCCCGGCAACCGCGGGCTGGGCTCGGATCCAGCCGGGACGATTCGCTATCCTGCCGAGGCAAATTGGTCTCGGCCGGGGCAGGCATTCCGGGCCATTCCGGCCTTTGCGGGTCGCTACGAGCCGCCGGCGCATGCGCGCGGCGACCGGAAACAGGCGTGGCCGGACGGGTCGCGGGCACCCGGTCCGGGACGGGCCGGTCACTTGACGGTGAACTTTTCA
>JBJKSR010000296.1:0-5456 GCA_046703965.1 Gammaproteobacteria bacterium
CGGCCCCCGCCCCCGCCGCAAGACGGTCACCTCGCCCCCGGCCAGCCCCAGCACCGTGGTCGGCTCCCCGGGGCACGGCCCGCCGTCGACGATCAGATCGAGCCGCCGGCCATAGGTCAACGCCACGTCGTCGGCGTCCGCCAGGCCGCTATAGTCGCTGTCCACGACAACGGTGGCACTCATCAGCGGTTGCCCGAGTTCGCCCAGCAGCGCCTGCGCGACCGTGTGGCCCGGCACGCGGATGCCGATCTCCTTGCGCTTCGGGTGGACCAGGCGGCGCGGCACCTCGCGCGTTGCCGGCAACACGAAGGTGTACGGTCCCGGGGTAAGCGAGCGCAACAGCCGATAGGCGGGATTGTCGACGTGCGCGTATGTAGCGATCTCGGACAGGTCGCGGCACATCAGGGTGAAGGGGTGATGCCGCTCCGCGTCGTGCAGGCGACGCAGGGCCTCGGCGGCCGCCTTGTCCTCGAGCCGGCATCCCAGCGCGTAGGTGGAATCGGTGGGATACGCGATGACGCCCCCGCGGCGCACCGCCTCCACGGCCCGGGAGAGCTGGCGCTTTTGCGGGTTGACGGGGTGCACACGGATCACTTCGCCGCCGGCCATCGACTTCCACCTTCGTCCCTTTCCCCCTATCATAGGCCTTTGCCCGCTGCCGCCGCCGCATGAAAACCGCCCCGCCCCGGCTTCTGGAAACCGTGCGCCGCAAGCTCGAGGACGCACTGCAGCCGGACTCGCTGGTCATTACCGACGACAGCGCACGACACGCCGGGCACCGGGAGGCCGGGGGCCGCTACCACCTGAAGATCGGGGTCGTCTCGGCGCGCTTCCGCGGCCTCTCCGCGATCGAACGCCACCGCCTGATCCACGCGGCGCTGGCGGAGGAACTCGCGGGCCCGGTTCACGCTCTCAATGTGGATGCCAGACCGCCCGCGGACTGAGGATCGGGGCGCTCGCGCGTCTTTCCCTGTATGATAGGGAAAATGGGACGGTTAAAGCCGTCTCTATTTGTTTGCAAAAACCCGATAGAGGACTCTCCATGACGAACAAGTTCATTCGCGTACTGCCATTTCTCGCCCTTGCCGGCGTGCTGGCCGGATGCGGGCAGGGCTCCCATTCCGGCGCCATGAATACCGAGGCGCCCCCCGCGGGCACCGTGCTGGTTACCGTCAACGGCGAACCGATCACCAGTACCGAGGTCGACGCCTACGTCGAGTCGCGGACGCACGGCCGCAAGATCAAGCTCAACGACGAGCAGCGCTACCTGGTCGCCCAGCAGATGGTGCAGCTGACGCTCGCCGCGCAGGCGGCCAAGAATCAAGGCCTGGCCTCCAAGCCCGACGTTCAATCCCAGCTTGCGCTGCAGCGCAACATGATCCTGGCCAACCAGGCGGTCGAGCATTTCATGGACACCACCCAGGTTCCCGAGGCCAAGCTGAAGCAGAAATACCAGGAATATGCGAAATCGCAGTCCGGCGAGGAATACAAGGCCCGCCACATCCTGGTCAAGACCAAGGCGAAGGCGGAGCAGATCATCAAGCAGCTCAACAAGGGGGCGAACTTCGCGGCCCTGGCAAAGAAGGATTCCACGGGTCCTTCGGCGAAAAAGGGCGGTGAACTCGGCTGGTTCAAGCCGCAGCAGATGGTTCCCGCGTTCTCCAGCGCACTGGAGAAGCTCAAGCCCGGCGAATACACCAAGACACCGGTCAAGAGCCAGTTCGGGTGGCATGTCATCCTGCTGGAAAAGGAGCGCACGGCCACCCCGCCCAGCTACACCAGCATGAAGCCGCAGCTCGCCAACGAGATCAAGGGATCGATGGTGCGCGACTACCTGGACAACCTCAAGTCCAAGGCCACGGTGCACTGGAATATTTCCAACCCCGCGGCTCAACAGGCCACCGCGAGCGGCCCGAGCGCCAGCCACGCATCCGAATCGAAGACGGCCAGCCCGAGCGCATCGACGTCGGGCAAATAACCAGCCCCCCTTTCCACTTGCGGACGGCGCCCCCGGGCGCCGTCTTTTTTTGCGCCGGCAAACCCGCCGGCGCCGGCCCTCGCATCTGCGATACACTTCTCTGGCCATGCCGAATCCGTCATCGCCCGATGCGCTGTTCTCCGCTGCACGTGCCGTGTATCGGAACGCGCTTTACCCCGACTGGAACGAGCGGGCTCGGCGGCTGAGGGCCCTGGAAAGACTGCTGTTGGAGAATCGCGCCGAGATCACAGCGGCAATCGACGCCGATTTCAGCGGCCGCCCCAGCGACGAAACCGAGCTGCTGGAATTCTTCCCCTCGCTCCTGGCGCTCAGGCACACGCTGAAGCACGGGCGTCGATGGATGCGACCCAAACGCCGGTTCGCGGAATTGCTGTTCCTGCCCGCGCGGACCGAGCTGGTGCCGAAGCCGCGGGGGGTGGTCGGCATCATCGTGCCCTGGAACTACCCGCTGTACCTCGCAGTCGGGCCGCTGGTCGACGCCCTGGCCGCGGGCAACGTGTGCCTGCTCAAGCTCTCTGAATTCACGCCCCGATTCTCGGTCCTGTTCGCGGAACTGGCCGAGAGTTATTTTCCCGGCGGAGAAGTACGCGTAGCGACCGGGGACGCCGATGTCGGCAAGGCCTTCTCCGCCCTGCCCTTCGATCACCTGCTGTTTACCGGCTCCACGACGGTGGGCCGCGAGGTGATGCGCGCCGCCGCCGCCAACCTGACGCCGGTCACGCTGGAACTGGGCGGCAAGTCGCCGGCCATAGTCGGTCCGGACGCCCGCTTCGAACAGGCGGTCGAACGGATCCTGGTGGGCAAGTGCTTCAATGCCGGCCAGACCTGCATCGCCCCGGACTACGTACTCGTGCCGCGGACGCAGGTGGAGCTGTTCATCGATACCGCCCGGAACGTATTTGCCCGCTTGTATCCCGATTTCGCCTCGAACCGGCAATACGCCAGCATTATCGGCGACGCGCATCATGCCCGGTTGCAACGCCTGCGAGAAGATGCCGAGACCGCCGGCGCCGTCTCGCATCCGCTCTGCGACACGACGACCGGCGACCGGCGCGAGCCACCGGTGATCTTCACCCGCGTCGCGGACGATTCCCCGCTCATGCAGGAAGAAATCTTCGGTCCCTGGCTGCCGCTGGTACCCTACGAGAGTTTCGAGGATGCCGCGGCCTTCGTGGTAGCCCGGCCGCAACCACTGGCCCTGTATCTGTTCGATAGCGACGACTCGAGACTGCGCCGGCTGCTGGAGCATGCGCATGTGGGGGGCATCACGGTCAACGACACGCTGTGCCATATCACCCAGTCCCATCTGCCGTTCGGGGGCGTCGGTCCTTCGGGCATGGGCGCCTATCATGGCAAAACCGGGTTCCGGACCTTTTCCCGGTTGACGCCCGTTTTCCGGCAGTCGCGCTTCAACGGCTTCCGCCTCTTCAACCCGCCTTACGGGAAACGCTTCAGGTTCATGCTGCGCTGGCTCGTGGGTCCCGAAAAGCATTGAGGCGGTTGCTAGAATTGGCACCTGCCCACCCAGCAAAAGCCGGATGACCCGTTGCGACGTCCTGCGCGCCGTCTGCCTTCTGTGGCTCGGCATCGGCCTGGTGGCCGCAGGCGCCCATGCCTGGACGATAGCGCCCCCGCTGCTCGCCTACCTGGTGTTCGCAGGCGACGGTGCGCTGCGCGCCGGATCGGGCTGGCTGATGCCCGTCATTCGCCACGGCAGCCGCGACGGCAAACGGGTGGCCCTGAGCTTCGACGACGGTCCCGATCCGGAACTGACGCCTCTGGTACTGGACGCGCTGAAACGTCACCGCGCGCGAGCCACCTTTTTCGTCATCGGCCGCCATGCCGAGGCGCATCCCGGATTGATCCGGCGCATGGTGAGCGACGGACACGAAGTCGCCAACCACAGCTACGGTCATTCCCGTTTCCTGAACCTGCGGTTCCGCAAGGCGATGCGGGCTGAAATCGGTCGCGGATTCGCGGTTCTCGAACGCCTGTGCCCCGCGGCCTCGCCAACCCTGTACCGCCCGCCGATGGGCCTCAAGAACCCCACCCTGGCCCGCCTCCAGCAGCAGCTACGGCTGCGCGTCGTGGTCTGGTCGCTGCACGCGCGCGATACCCGCGCGCGCGGTCCGGAAGGAATCGCCTCGCGCGTCCTGGGGCGAATACGGGCGGGGGACATCGCGCTCTTTCACGACGGTCACGACCTGCCCGGCCGGCACCGCAACGCGGCCGTCGCGGAAGCGCTCGAACGCATCCTGCCGGCGCTCGAGCGACGCGGCCTCGAGCCGGTGACCGTCAGCGAGTTGCTCGGCGGCTGAAACGCGCCCCCTTAGCTCCCCTTGCGGGACTTCTTCCGGCGTTTTCGCTTGTCGGGAGCCCGTCGGCCGGCCGATTTGTCGGCGTAGGGGTTCGGTGTGTTACTGAATTCCAGTTCGAGGGGCACGCCGACCAGGCCGAAGGCTTCGCGGAAACCGTTGGCAAGGTATCGCTTGTAGGACCCCGGCAACCGCTCGGCCTGCGTACCCGTGATCGCGATACGCGGCGGGGAGGTGCCCGCCGGGTGCGCGTAGCGCAACTTGACGCGGCGGCCCCGGACGAGCGGCGGCTCGTTGGCGGCGACCAGGGTCTCCAGCGCCCGATTGAGCGGCGCCGTGGTCAGCTCGGCGCGAGCGGCCCGCCCCGCCTGGTCCACCGCCTGCATCAACTCGCGCAGTCCCGTGCCGTGCAAGGCGGAAATACGCAACTGGCGGACGAACGGTGCAAAGGCCAGGCGGCGATCTGCGGTGACCGTGGCGTGGTGGCGCGAATCCGGGTCGAGTCCGTCCCATTTGTTGAGCGCCACCACCACCGCACGCCCGCGCTCCAGCGCGAGGCGAATGAGGCGTTGGTCCTGGCTCGTGATGCCCTCGGTGGCGTCGGTCATCGCGATCGCGACCGTCGCAGTTTCCAGGGCACGGACCGCCGCCAGCACGCCCAGCCGCTCGGCGCCCGCTTCCACGTTGCTGCGGCGCCTGAATCCCGCGGTATCGATGAGCACGTAATGCCGCCCATCGCGTTCCAAAGGGACCCGGATGGCGTCGCGCGTCGTGCCCGGGACATCCGACGCAACCAGACGTTCGTCGCCCAGCAGGCGATTGACCAGGGTGGACTTGCCTACGTTGGGACGGCCGATCACGGTCACGGCCAGCGCCTCCGGATCGCTCTGTTCGACTTCCCCCGATTCCGGGCATTCCGATTCCAGCGCCTCGAGGAAGGCGGGCAGGCCCGAGCCGCGTTCGGCCGACACCGGATAGAGCCGTTCGAACCCCAGGGCGTGGAATTCGCCGAGGACATCGGGACCCAGTCCCTCCGCCTTGTTGGCCAGCAACCAGACCGGCTTGCCGCTCGCCCGCAGTCTCCGGGCGAGTTCCGCATCGGCGGGCACCAGGCCGACCCTGGCGTCGACCATGAACAGGAC
>JBJKSR010000297.1:0-2762 GCA_046703965.1 Gammaproteobacteria bacterium
CGTGCCGAGTCCCGATTGCGTCAACGGCTTGGGCAGGCTGCCCAGAATCCGCAGACCTAAAGCCGTGCCCATGTCCTCGACGGAGTGCCGCAACGAGCTCTCGCGCGAGGAGGCGACGATGACCGGCGAGCGCAGGTGCCGGGCGGACAGCGCCGCCAGCAGCTCCGGCCCGTCCATGTTCGGCATCTCCAGATCGACGATCAGCAGATCCGGCGGGGCGGGGAGGGAGTCGAGCAGGGCGAGGGCGGCCACGCCGTCCTCGGCCTGGTGGACCTGATTGATCCTCAATTCACGGCAGAGCGCCGCGCCAATGCTCCGCTGGACGCCGCTGTCATCGACAATCAGCACCGAATCAATGGCTTGCAGCGCAGCGGTTGCAGACATAGTCGCGATGAACCCCTAAGCCGCCCATCCGGCAGGGGGCGACGTTCGTCTCTTGCCCTGTATCGACGTACCGGATGCGGGACTTGAGCCGCCCGGCCGGGAAGGAGTGTGACGGCCGTCTCATTGCGGTGGCGGAATCCGCCAGCATTCGGGGCAGGGGACCGGTCGTTGCGTCCCGTGGCGGTCGTCGATAGACTTGCCCTCCCTCGAGGGATGGGCGGTTAGCTCAGCGGTAGAGCACTGCTTTCACACGGCAGGGGCCACTGGTTCGATCCCAGTACCGCCCACCATAAAATCAAGCACATAGCGATTAGCGTCCCCGAAAGTACGGCAAAAGTACGGCATAGTCTTCTGCGGAATGCCGTTGCTGGCGCTCGACTCTGGTGGTCGTGGCGGGTGGTAGGTCGCATCACGCAGCATGGCGAACAAGACGTCGCAGCGCCGCCACGCCGACGCGATCGGAGCTTGGTTGTGCCGCTTGCCCTGACTGACTTTGCGCGCGTAGTGGGTTCCCTCCCTCTGCAGTCCACTGGGTTTGTGTGGGGATTCGGTCAGTGAGCGTAGGCCTCAGAAGAGTCAATTTCCACCCATTGTGGGTGGAAAGGGTGTGAGCTACGTGGATGGCTCCAAGAGCGCCGCGGCGAGCGCAGCTGTTGCGTACTCGGGCTGGACTGGGGCGAGATGAGGCGGCGTACGGCAGCGGATGGACCGGCACTGCATGATGCCGCGCGGCGCACGGTGCGGGACCTGCCGCAATTTGAGCAGGCGCTTCCAAATTATGTTGCTTTGGTCCAGGGACGGGATCTTTTCCTGAGTCTTATCGATCCGCGGGGAGCGCTGTTCATGTCGGCGCCTTTCATCAAGTTCCTTGATTTTGCCGACGTGCAGCGGGAGGTGGGCCGCGAGCCAAACTGATCCCAAACCCATTGGACACTTGCATCAGGCGATATTACAGGCTATATTGCTGGATATACTCTTCACGGTAAAAGTATCATGCCCATCTCATCCCAAAAAAGAGCCCTGCGCAATTACCGGCAACGTCTTGAGTCGCGCGGCATGGCTCGGTTCGAGGTGCTGGGGCTCGACCATGATCGAGAGCTCATCCGGGCCGTCGCCCGACGGCTCTCCGGGGATGATCCCGACGCACGGCGAATTCGGGCAACGTTGAAGCGCACGCTGGCTGGAGCCACTGCGCCTCAAGGTCGGATTCTGGCGGCACTACGTCGCTCGCCCCTCGTCGGTGCGGGTCTTGATCTCGAGCGCTCGGTCACTCACGGCCGGCAGGTCGACCTGTGAGCCGCTACCTCCTTGACACCAACATCATCAGCAACGTCACCAAGCCCGAGCCGTCCCCGCAGCTCGTGTCCTGGATGAGTCAGCAGGTCGACGAAGACCTGTACATCGCATCGCTTACCCTCGCTGAGATCCGCCGCGGGATACTGGAAAAACCGGCGGGCAAGAAGCGACGGGCGCTAGAACGGTGGTTTGCAGGAGACGAGGGGCCGCAGGCTTTGTTTGCCGGCCGGGTGCTCGCGTTCGACGACAACGCCGGTATCATCTGGGCACGGCTGATGGCCGAGGGAACGGCCCAGGGTCGTCCGCGCAGCGCGCTCGACATGATCATTGCATCGGTCGCGGAAGCCAACGAATGCATCATCGCCACTGACAACGAGAAGCACTTCGAGGGCTTGCGTTTCATCAATCCGCTTCGCGAGCCCAGCTGATCGACTCGAAGATTGCGCTTGCGAGCCATTTGCGAGCGGCGAAATCCAACTGACTGATTTCTCAAGTGGTCGTGGATGACTGTGTGTGTGCGCAAGTCTTGGAAATATCTGTAAAATCCGAGCCTTCACACGGCAGGGGCCACTGGTTCGAACCCAGTACCGCCCACCATAAAATCAAGCACTTAGCGCGAGATGCGCTAGACTAAAGCACGGCATCGCTTGCGGTACTTAAGCCTTGATACCTTCGATGATGGTAATGGTCGCAAAGACCCAAAATTCACACTCTCGGATGTGTCCAAACCGGATCAAGCCTAAGGCACCGACGGCGAGACCTGCATCTACGATCTTGGCGCGACCGTCGCAGCGGGCCGGACCACAGACACGGTCGAGTGGATGCGCCGGCGATCGGGACGCTGCCTCAGACGCGAGCCGGCTCGCTACAGGAGAAATCCCTGCTTGCTAAGTGGGAGCGCTCTTATGCGTCTCCCGGTCGCGCCGAACACTGCATTTACCAAGGCCGGTGCTGCCGGCGGAACCAGCGGCTCCCCAACTCCGCCAATTGCCGCATCACTTTCCACGATACGAACGCTGATCTCCGGGACCTGTGCCAGACGCATCATCCGGTAGGTATCGAAGTTTCCCTGTATGACTTGA
>JBJKSR010000298.1:0-3026 GCA_046703965.1 Gammaproteobacteria bacterium
ACCTGGGTGTGCTCCCGACCAAGGGCCTCACGCTGCCTTTCATGAGCGCGGGCGGCTCCAGCCTGGTGGTCGATCTCGCGGCCTGCGGTCTGCTGCTGCGCGCCGTGCGCGAGATCGGCATGGCGACGGCGCGGGGGGCGAGCCGATGATCGAGATCCATACCGGACCGATGTACGAGCCCCGCCGGAGAGGATGGAGCTGGCATCGCACGGGGTGCTATCCGGCCGTGCTGTTCATGGCGCGCCGCAAGCGCAGGCAGCGCGCGGTAGAGGCCCCGGAAATCGTGGACGCGACGTCGCCCTCGCGCCCCGTGCTCATCCTCGCCGGCGGCACCGGCGGGCACATCTTCCCCGGCCTGGCCGTGGCCGCGGAACTGCAGGCCCGCGCAGTGCCGGTACACTGGCTGGGAGGCGCGTACGGACTGGAAACGACGCTGGTGCCCTCGGCCGGCATCGACTTCACCGCGCTGCCCGGACGCGGCATCCGGGGCACGGGCTGGCGGAGCAAGTTGCTTGGCCCACTGCGCCTGGTGGCCGCCGTCTTTGTGGCTCTGCGCCTGATCCGGCGCCTGCACCCGTGCGCGGCGATCGGGTTCGGCGGCTATGCCAGCGGTGCCGGCGGTCTCGCCGCCTGGTTGGCGCGTTGCCCGTTGCTGATCCACGAGCAGAACGCTATCCCGGGTACGACCAACCGGGTGCTGGCACGCTTCGCCGTGCAGGTGCTGACCGGCCTGCCCGGCGCTTTCGAGGGCGAATCCGTGCTGACCGGCAATCCGGTGCGACGCGACTTCGCGCGCCTGGGCTCGCCGACCGATCGTCTGCGCGGACGCCGGGGCCCATTGCGCCTGCTCGTGGTGGGCGGGAGCCAGGGGGCCCAGGTGCTGAACCGTGTCGTGCCGAGGGCGTTGGCGGGCACGACCCTTCGCTGCGAAGTGCGCCATCTATGTGGTGTCTCTCACGTGGAGGCCACCCAGGCCGCCTACCGCGAGGCCGGCGTGACGGCCGACGTGCGAGCATTCGAGACCGACATGGCCAGCGTATGCGCGTGGGCCGACCTGGTGGTGGCGCGGGCCGGTGCGCTCAGCCTGGCGGAGTTCGCTGCCGCAGGCTTGCCGGCCGTGCTGGTGCCCTATCCCTGGGCGGTGGACGACCACCAGAGCGCAAACGCCCGCGTGTTCGAGACCGCCGGCGCCGCTCGCGTGATCGCGGAGCGCGAGCTGGATTCGCCGCGCCTGCGCACGGAACTCGACGCGATCGCCGAGTCCGGTCGGGACAATCTGCGGCGCATGGCCGAATATGCCTACCGGATTGCCCGCCCGGACGCGGCGGTCCGCGTGGCGCGCGCCGTACTCGAAGCCGCGGAGGTGCGCGCATGAGCGGAACGAACAAGCTCATGGGCCGCATCCGCCACATCCACATGGTGGGCATCGGCGGCAGCGGCATGAACGGCATCGCCGAGGTGCTGCTCAACCTGGGCTACACCGTGTCCGGTTCCGACCTCAGGGACAGCGCGACGGTCAAGCGCCTGCGCGCGAGCGGCGCGGAGATCCACCTGGGCCACCGCACGGAGAACCTGACCAAGGCCGACGTGGTGGTGACCTCCAGTGCGGTGCAGGCCGACAATCCCGAAGTCGTGGCGGCGCTCGCGCGTCGCATCCCGGTCATACCGCGCGCGGAGATGCTGGCCGAACTGATGCGTTTCCGCTACGGCATCGCGGTCGCCGGCACGCACGGCAAGACCACGACGACGAGCCTGATCGCCAGCGTGCTGATGGAAGCAGGCCTGGATCCGACCTTCGTGATCGGCGGTCGGTTGGAGAGCGCCGGCAGCAGCGCGCGCCTCGGCAAGGGCGACTACCTCGTGGCCGAGGCCGACGAGAGCGATGCCTCGTTCCTTCTCTATAAACCGATGCTCGCGGTGGTCACCAATGTCGACCGCGACCACTTGGGCTCCTACGGCGACGACTTTGCGCGACTGGAGGCGAGCTTCATCGAGTTCCTGCACCAGTTGCCCTTCTACGGCCGCGCCATCCTTTGCACCGACGATCCGGTACTGTCGCGCCATGCCGCCACCCTCGGCCGCGTGGTATGGGGCTACGGTTTCGGCGATGCCGATTTCCGCGCCACGAAGGTGCGGGCCGAAGGACGGCGCATGCATTTCGAAGTATCGCGCCCCGAATCCGGACCGCTCGCAGTGACACTCAACCTGCCCGGCCGGCACAACGTCCTGAACGCTCTCGCGGCGATCGCCGCCGCCCACGAACTCGAAGTCGAAGACGCCGCGCTGATCAAGGCACTGGGCGAATTCCACGGCATCGGTCGGCGGATGCAGTCCCTTGGCGAACTGGTTTTCGGCAACGTGCGGGTGCCGCTGATCGACGATTACGGCCACCATCCGACGGAGGTGGCGGCCACGCTCTCGGCGGTGCGCGAGGCGTGGCCGGGTCACCGCCTGATCGTCGTGTTCCAGCCCCATCGCTACACCCGCACGCACGATCTGCTCGACGACTTCGGCGCCGCGCTCGCCGACGCCGACGTGTTGCTGCTGGGCGAGGTCTATGGGGCGGGCGAGACGCCGATCCCGGGCGCCGACGCCCGTGCCGTGGCCCGCGCGATCCGCAGCCGGGGGCGGGTCGAGCCGGTCTTCGTCCCCGACCTGGCCAAGTTGCCGGACGTGCTCGACGATCTGGTCCGGGAAGGCGACGTCGTGCTGACGCTGGGCGCGGGCGACGTCGGCCAACATGCACGCGCGCTGTTCGCGGCGCGGGGGGTGAAGCCGTGAACGCGGTACGCATCGACCCGGCGCGTTTCGGGCGCGTGGCCGTGCTGATGGGCGGGCACTCCGGCGAGCGCGAGGTATCGCTCATGAGCGGGCGCCAGGTGCTCGCGGGCCTGCGCGCGGCAGGCGTTGACGCACACCCGCTCGATCCCCGGAACGACGGGCTGGAGGCGTTGTGCGGCCACCGCTTCGACCGCTGCTTCAACGTTCTTCACGGGCGTGGCGGCGAGGATGGGACGATGCGCGGC
>JBJKSR010000299.1:0-12495 GCA_046703965.1 Gammaproteobacteria bacterium
GTCGGACAGGCCGATGGCCTTGAGCACGTAGGACGGGGCACGCGACGCCGAACTGCAGGCCGAGCCGGTGGAGACCGCCACGTCGGTCAGGAAATAAAGCAATGTGTCGGCTACGACGTTGGCGAACGCCAGGTTGATGATGTGTCCCGCGCGGTGGGCATCGTCCGGACCGTTCACTTCCACGCCGCCCAGTGCCTGCAGCCCGTCCCGCAATTGGGCGGTCAGGCGGGCATAGTGCGCCATATCGGCGTCGAGGCGCTTGCGCGCGATCTCGAAGGCGGTACCCATGCCCACGATCTGGTGCGTCGCCAGCGTGCCGGAGCGAAAACCCCGCTCGTGTCCGCCGCCGTGCATGCAGGCGTCCAGGCCGACCTCCGGTGACTTGCGCACGTATAGCGCACCGATGCCCTTCGGCCCGTACAGCTTGTGCCCGGAAAACGACATCAGGTCGACCGGGAGCCCGGCCAGGTCTATCGGGACCTTGCCCGCGCCCTGGGCGGCGTCGACGTGGAACAGGATCCCGCGCTCGCGGCAGATCCTGCCCAGCGCGGCGATGTCCTGGATCACGCCGATTTCGTTGTTGACCACCATGATCGAGACCAGTCGCGTGTCGTAACGGATGGCCTCGGCGACCTGATCGGGCAATACGCGCCCGTCGGGCTGCGGCGTCAGGTAGGTCACGCGGTGACCGTCGTTCTCGAGCGCGTGGGCCGTGTCGAGAATGGCCTTGTGCTCGCAACGTTCGGTAATCAGGTGCCCCTCCCCGGCCGCACAGCGATGCATGACGCCCTGCAGTGCCAGATTGTCGGATTCGGTGGCCCCGGAGGTAAACACGATCTCCTCGGGCTGCGCGCCGACCAGCGCGGCGATCCGGGCACGCGCGTCTTCCACGGCTTCGCGCGCGCTGCGCCCGCCGGCATGGCTGACCGAAGCCGGGTTGGCAAAACAGCCCTCCAGCCCCAGGTAAGGCAGCATCGCCTCCACCACCGCCGGGTCGGCCGGCGTAGTGGCGGCATAGTCCAGGTAAATCGTTCGCTTGGGCCTGTCCATCCTTAATGACCGTCTTCGTCGGTATCCGTTGGCGCGACGGTGGCTTTCTCCACCGCACTCAGGAATCCTCGCAATAGCTTAACCTCACTCACCTCCGGGCGGGCACGGCGGGCCAGGCGCTGCACCCGGCGCAAGGCCAGGCGCGGCGCCTCGGGGTGGATGCTTTCCACGCGCCGGGCCACCCGCTCGAAGTGCGCACAGAGCCCGGCCACGTCCTCCGCGGGCGCGGCGTCCGGCGCCATCGGCTCCATGTCACTTCCGGCGCCCTGGGCGAGCCGCAATTCGTAGGCTACCACCTGCACGGCCGCCGCCAGGTTGAGCGACCCGTAATCGGATGCCGTCGGAATCCGCCACAGCCGGTTGCACCGATCCAGCGCCGCATTATCCAGTCCGGTGCGTTCGGGCCCGAACAGTACCGCCGCCTCTTCGCCCGCGGACAACGCACTCATTTCCCCGGTCCCTGTCCGCAGGTCCACCAACTCGGGACCGAGCCGGCGTGCGCGGGCGCTCGTACCGGCCACGAAGCGGGCACCCTCGAGCGCGGCGTCGAGGCTGGTGACCGTCTCGGCCGCGTTTACCACGTCCACCGCCCCGGAGGCGCGGGCCCGCGCTTCGCTGCCGATCCCGCACTGCGGGTTCACCAGCACCAGGCGTCTCAGCCCCATCACCTTCATGGCGCGCGCCGCCGCCCCGATGTTGCCGGGATGGCTGGTTTCGACCAGCACGAAGCGTATGTCGGGCATCATCGATCGGGACCTCGGGTCAACAGTCTATTTTAATGGCGAGCGGGCGGATGACCAGCGCCCCGCCCCGCCAAAACCCGACGCAGTACACTATGCACACAGTTCGCCCGCAATCGCGTTCCATGGACCCTCTCGTCAACATCGCCGTGCAGGCCGCACGCCAGGCCGGCTCGATCATTCTGCGCTCCATGGACCGCCTCGACTCGCTCCGGGTCCGGGCCAAACAGCGCAACGACTTCGTTACCGAGGTCGATCTGAAGGCCGAACAGGCCATCATCGAGTCGATCCGCAAGGCGCACCCCGACCACGCGATCCTGGCCGAGGAAAGCGGCCGACACGATGCGCCCGAAAGCGACGTGCAGTGGATCGTCGACCCGCTGGACGGCACCACCAATTTCGTGCACGGCTTCCCGGCCTTCGCCGTCTCTATCGGAATCGCCGAAAAGGGCCGGCTGACCCATGGCGTGATCTACGACCCGCTGCGCGAAGAGCTATATACCGGGGTGCGCGGCCGCGGCGCCCTGCTCAACGACCGCCGCATCCGCGTAACCAGCCGCCCGGGCCTCAAGGACGCCCTTATCGGCACCGGTTTCCCGTTCCGCCAGGGCGACGACTTCGACGCCTACGTGGGAATGTTCCGGGCGGTAATGCTGCGCACCGCCGGCGTTCGCCGTGCGGGCGCCGCGGCGCTCGACCTGGCCTGGACCGCAGCCGGGCGCCTGGACGGCTTCTTCGAACTCAACCTCAAGCCCTGGGACATCGCGGCGGGCGCCCTGATCATGGAGGAAGCCGGCGGACTGGCCAGCGACGTTACCGGGCGCAGCGGCTGGCCCATCGCCGGCGGCAACATCGTGGCGGGCAACCTCAAGGTCGTCGCCGCGCTGGTCAAGACCCTCGCCCCGCACCTTCCGGCCCGCCTCGCCGGATAGACTCTCGCGACGGCGCCACGCCGTAACGAACAACAAGAAAGAAACTCTCGCCAAGGCGCAAAGACGCAGAGGCGCAGGGATCGCAGAGACGAGATTCTCCTTCTCCCCCGAGGAGAAAAGGCTGTGATGAGCGCCCCTCCCGTAAGAGCGGGCCATGCCCGCGGACCATCGGACTGGATTTCTGTTTCCCGACAGGAATCCAGGAGAGGTTTCTCGGGGATGACGACTGTCCCTCCACTTTGCTTGCGAAGCAAGGAAGGGGGAGACGGAGGGGAATCCAACAAACGATTCGTGGTCGGGATGACCGCGCCCACAGAATACAGTTTCGTATTTCTTCGCGTCTTTGCGCCTTGGCGAGAGTCTTTATTAATACGGGCTAGCCGTCACAATGCCGGCCACCCTTGCTCTTGTCCGTTGCGTCGTGGCGCCGTTGCGAGATTTTCAAAATAAAACGGCCGCCTCGCGGGCGGCCGTTCCCAGACTCGGAATCCAATGCCGTGTCAGGGCATCTCGTCGGCGGGCGTCTTCTTTTTCGTCGCGAAGTTGAGGCGGCTCACGCCCAGCATGTATGCGGTGGCGCTCGCGATGTAGATCGACGAATACGTGCCGACCGCAATGCCGATCAGCAGCGCCAGGGAAAATCCCCGCAGCGAGGGACCGCCCACGACCAGCAGCGCGATCACCACCAGCAGGGTCATGCCCGAGGTCATGATCGTACGCGACAGCGTCTGGTTGATTGCTGCGTTGATGATCTCGATCGATTCGCCACGGCGCATGCGCTTGAAGTTTTCGCGGATCCGGTCGAACACCACCACCGTGTCGTTGACCGAGTAACCCAGCACGGCAAGCACCGCGGCAAGCACGTCCAGGTTGAAGTCGAGTCGCGCCAGCGAAAAGATGCCGACCACGAAAACCAGGTCATGCAGGGTCGCGGCGACCGCGCCCAGCGCCAGGCGCCATTCGAAGCGCACCAGCAGGTAAATGAAGATCATGATCAGGGTCACGATCAGGGCCAGGAAGCCCTTGGTCCGCAATTCACTCCCGACCTGCGGACCGACCGAGTTGACCTGCTTCTCGACCACCTTCGGGTTCTTCGCCTTCAGGGCGGCAACCACCTGCTCGCCCACGGTCTTGGCGACCTGGCCTTTGCTCGGTTGCAGGCGGATCATGATGTCCTCCGGCGAGCCGAAGTTCTGCGCCGTGAACCGCTTGAAGCCGGCCTGCTGGAGCGTGTTGCGTACTTCCTGCGTGGAGACGGCCTGGGGATAGTTCACCTCCACGGCCACGCCGCCCGTGAAGTCGATACCGAGGTTCATGCCGCGCCCGAAAAGCGAAATCAGCGCGGCGATGAGGACTACGATCGACATCGTCAGCGCGATCTTGCGCGTGCGCATGAAATTGATGTGAGTCTGGCGTTTGAACAGTTCCATTTACTTACGCCCTCCTCAAACCGGCAGTGATTTCAGTCGTCGGCCGCCGAAGACCGCGTTGACGATGGCACGCGTCCCCATGATCGCGGTGAACATCGACGTGACGATACCCAGCGACAGCGTGACCGCGAAGCCCTTGATCGGGCCCGTGCCGATCGCGAACAGCACCAGTCCCGCGATCAGCGTGGTCAGGTTGGCGTCGACGATCGTCGCCATCGCGTGTTCGTAACCGGCCTGGATCGCCGCCTGCGGCGAAGAGCCGATCCGCAGTTCTTCCCGTATTCGCTCGTAGATCAGCACGTTCGCGTCCACCGCCATGCCGACCGTCAGCACGATACCGGCGATACCCGGCAGGGTGAGTGTCGCCTGAAACAGCGAAAGCAGTGCGACGATGAGCACCAGGTTCATGATCAGGGCGGCATCGGCGATCAACCCGAACGCCTTGTAATACAGCGCCATGCCCACGACCACCAGGATAAAGCCGAGCGACACGGCCAGGAACCCCAGGTGGATGTTCTGCCTGCCCAGGCTCGGGCCGATGGTGCGTTCCTCGACGAACGTCATCGGTGCCGCAAGCGGCGTGCGCAGGGTAAGCGCCAGGTTCTTGGCTTCTTCCTGGCTCAGCCCCGAGATCTGGAAACGATTCGAAAACACGCCGCGTATCACCGAATTGTTGATCACCCTCTCCACTTTCTTGGTCGTCGTGACCTTCTTCCCGTCCACGGTGTGCGTTTCGTTACGGTACTGGATGAACAGCACCGCCATGTACTTGTTCAGGTTATGCCGCGTGACGTCGCCCATCCGCGCCGCCGCCGTCGAATTGAGCGAGACGTTGACGTCGGGCGTGCCCGACTGCTGGTCGAAGCCCGAAGTGGCGTCGGTGATCTCGGGGCCGTTGGCAATGATCTTGCGCTGCAGCAGCACCGGATTGCCGTTCTGGTCCTTGAAAAGCTGGGCGTCGACCGGTACCTGGCCGGTACGCTCCACTTCCTCCGGATCGGCGCCCTGGTAGTCGAGACGGAACTGCACCGTCGCCGTATTACCGAGCTGCTGCTTGGCACGGGCGACATTCTGCAGACCCGGCAACTCGACGATGATCGAGTTCTGGCCCTGGCGCTGGACCAGGGGCTCGGCCACGCCAAGCTCGTTCACGCGGCGGCGCAGCGCGGCCACGTTCTGCTCGACCGCAAGATTGCGGATTTGCTGCAAGCGCGCCGGCGACGGCGTAACGCGGAGCATGTAATTGCCCTTGACGGCGAAGTTCGTGAAATTCGCCTGCGGGTAGTTCTTGCTGATTACGCCCTGCGCCCGCGAACGCGCCTCGACGGACGGGAACTGCAACTGGATCGCCCGGTTTTGCAGCGACGAGTCCGTGTAGCGGATCTGCGCATTGCGCAGGTCGGTCTGGATATCACGCAGGTCCGTCTCCAGCGTCCGGCTGATCGCCTCCTTGATATTGACGTTCAGCCGGAAGTAGATGCCGCCCACCAGGTCGAGCCCCTTGGCCATCGGCTTGAGGCCCAGCGCCTGCATCCAGTGCGGCGTCTGCGGCACCAGGTTCTGGGCCACGGAGAAATCGTCGGTGTTCAGCGTATTGCCGATGAGCGAGCTGGCCTTGAGCTGGCTCTCGGTGTCGGAGAAGATGATGATGTCCTTGCCGGACTCGCTGCGCGTCCCGACATACGGGATATTCGCCTTCTTGAGCGCCGCCGTCGCCTTGTCCATGACACCGGGGGGAATCTTCTGCGCGTTGATCGGAGCGATCTGCACGGCCGGTGCCTGGCCGAAGATACTGGGCATCGCGAAAATCAGGCCGGCCAGGACAATGGCGATGACCAGCAGGTTTTTCCACAGCGGATAGCGGTTCATGAATCAGCCGCCTCCAGCCGTTCATCCCTGAGCGGTAAGCGCGTCATAGGAGTACTTTTCCCTTATCCGTGTTTGATGGTGCCCTTGGGGAGGACGGCTCCGATGGCGTTCTTCTGTACCCGGATCACAACCCCTTTGGCGATTTCGATGCCGATGAACTGCTCGCCCAACTCGGTCACCCTGCCCAGCATGCCGCCGTTGGTGACGATTTCGTCGCCCGTGCCGATCTGTTCGACCATCTGGCGATGCTGCTTCTGACGCTTTTGCTGGGGACGGATCAGCAGGAAATAGAATCCCACGAAAAGGACCGCCATCAGAAGGATGAAGGTCCACGACCCGCCCACCGAGCCGGCGCCCTGCCCGCCGCCTGCCGCCCAGGCATTGGAAATCAGAAAATGCATCAGTTACCTCTAATTCACTGCATCGAACGTTAGCGGCACATTATGGCACAGAGTCAGCCGGCGCTACAGCCCTCGCGCGCCGCATGGAAATCGCGCCGGAAGGCGGCAAAACGCCCGGCGGCGATCGCCTCGCGCAACCCCGCCATCAGCTCCTGGTAATAGTAGAGGTTGTGGCCGGTGGCCAGGCGGGCGCCCAGCATCTCGTTGCAGTCCTTGAGATGGCGGAGATAGGCCAGACTGTAATGGCGACAGGTGTAGCAGCCGCACTCGGGGTCCGGCGGCGAGGTGTCGTCGCGGTAACGGGCATTCTTGAGCTTGATCGTGCCGTGGCGGGTGAAAAGCTGGCCGTTGCGTCCGTTGCGGGTCGGCAGTACGCAGTCGAACATGTCGATGCCGCGAGCCACGGCCTCGACGATGTCCTCGGGGCGGCCCACGCCCATCAGATAGTGCGGCCGGTCGGCCGGCATGTGCGGCAGCAGCGCGTCCAGGACCCGCTCGCGCTCCGCGGCCGGCTCACCCACCGACAACCCGCCCACGGCATAGCCGTCGAAGCCCAGCCCCACGAGACCCGCCAGGCTCTCCAGGCGGAGCGGATCGTACATGCCGCCCTGGACGATGCCGAACAGCGCCGCCGGACTCACGCCGTGGGCGTCCCTTGCCCGGGCCGCCCAGCGCAGCGACAGGCGCATCGACTCCGCCGCCTCCTGTTCCGTCGCCGGGTACGGCGTGCACTCGTCGAACACCATCACCACGTCCGAGCCCAACGCGCGCTGCACCGCGATGGATTCCTCCGGTCCGAGAAACACGGGGCTGCCGTCCACCGGCGAGCGGAACCTCACGCCGGCCTCGCTCAGCGTGCGCAACTCGGCAAGGCTCCACACCTGGAAGCCTCCCGAGTCGGTCAGGATGGGGCCGTGCCAGTTCATGAAATCGTGCAGGTCGCCATGGGCGCGAACGATCTCCACCCCCGGGCGCAGCATCAGGTGGAAGGTGTTGCCGAGAAGAATCTCCGCACCGGTGTCGCGTACTTCCTCGGGCGTCAGGCCCTTGACCGTGCCCAGCGTACCCACCGGCATGAAAGCCGGCGTCTCCACCGTGCCACGGTCGAAGGTGAGCCGCCCGCGCCGCGCCGCGCCATCGCGATTCAGCAGCTCGAACTTCATTCGGCCGCTCCCGCCGGATTCACGTCGATCAGCATCGCATCCCCGTAGCTGTAGAAACGATAACCGGCCGCCACCGCGTGGCGGTAGGCCTCGAGCACCGCGGCGCGCCCGGCCGCCGCACTCACCAGCATGAGCAGCGTGGAGCGCGGAAGATGAAAATTGGTGATCAGGGCGTCCACGGTGCGGAACCGGTAACCGGGCTTGATGAACAGAGCCGTCTCGCCTCGGTAGGGCCGAAGCGCACCCCCGGCGCTCGCGCTCTCCAGGGCCCGCACCACCGTGGTACCCACCGCCACCACCCGGCCGCCTCGCTTCCGCGCCGCCGCGACGGCGTCGACCACGGCCGGCCCGACTTCGCACCATTCCTGGTGCATCCGGTGCCCGGACAGGTCCTCGCCGCGCACGGGCTGGAAGGTGCCGGCGCCCACGTGCAGCGTCAGGCGCACGCTGCGCACACCCCGGTCTTCCAGCGCCCCGAGCACCGCATCATCGAAATGCAGACTCGCGGTCGGTGCCGCGACAGCGCCGGGGATCCGCGCGAACACGCTCTGGTAGCGTTCCCGGTCCGAGGCCTCGTCGCCGCGCTCGATGTAGGGCGGTAGCGGCACGTGGCCCACTCGCTGCAGCAGCGCCATCATCGCTTCGTCAGGCGCTTCCACATGCACCAGGCCGTCCCGGCGATCGACGACGACCAGCCGCCCGCCGCCATCCAGTGACAATTTCTGGCCTGCACGCAATGGCTTGGAGGCGCGGCCGTGCGCCAGCGCCGCGTGCTCGCCGATTACCCGCTCGATGAGCAATTCCACCCGGCCGCCTGTTTCCTTGCGCGCGAACAGCCGCGCCCGGATGACCCGCGTCTCGTTGAACACCAACAGGTCCCCTGCCGCGAGCAGGCCCGGCAGGTCGCGGAAGCGCCGATCCGTGCAGCTTCCGTCGCGCCCGAGCACGAGCAGGCGGCTCGCCGAGCGCTCGGGAAGAGGATACTGCGCTATCAGTTCCTGGGGCAGGTCGTAGTCGAAATCGGATGTCTGCATGGGGCGCGAATGGTACCGCACTGCGCTTCGAGCATCCGCCATTATCCCGCGAAACCGGGGCGGCGCCATCCCGTCCCGGGTTGACCTGTATCAAGAGCCGTCGCCCGCCACACTAGGATAATCGCCCTGCTGACTGGCTCGGCAGAACAAAGGAACGACATGGAAACGGACACCGACGATCTCTCGCCCTGGTTCATCGGCCCGCAGGCGGAAAACCGCGAACTGTTCGAACAGCTACTGCTCGAATTCGTCCAGGACCACATGTACTGGCGCCGCAATTTCCATCCGGACGATCCGCCGTCCATCTCCGCCCTCTCCAGCGAGTCGCCGGGCTACCGCAACGGCGTCGCAAGAATGAAGGACGAATTGCATGCGCTGAGCGCGGCGCTCAAGTCCTCCGTCCCACTGTCCAGTCCGCGGTATATGGGGCACATGCTCTCCGACCCCCTCATACCGGGACTGGTGGCGGAGATGCTGACCCTGCCCTACAACCCCAACAACGTGAGCGAGGAAGCCGCCCCGGTGACCATCGACCTGGAGCTGAAGGTCGGGCTGCAACTGGCGCGGATGCTCGGCTACAACGACGACCCGGCCCGCCTGCCCTGCGCCTTCGGCTACCTGACCGCCGGAGGCACGCTTGCCAACTACCTGGCCCTGCAGGTGCTTCGAGCGGTGAAGTACTACCCGCTGGCGCTGCAGCAGGGCCTGCACCGCAGGGGTATCACGGCGCCCGAAGACGACACGCTGCGCGAAGTGGCCGAGGCCGATCCGGCGCGACTCGCAAACCTGCCGATTGCCTCGTCGATCGCGGCCTACGAGGCATGGCAGGCGTTCCTGCAGGAGGAAACGGACCCGGACTCGCGTGCCCGCCTGGCCGCGGCGGTTCACGATGGGCGCATCGAGACCATGGGCACGCATGCGTTCTTCTCCGCGCACCGCGGCCACTGCACGTCGCCGACGGTACTGGTCGCCGAGACGGCCCACTATTCCTGGACGAAGGCGATGCGACTGCTCGGTATCGGCGAATCAGGCCTGGTCCGGGTGCCGACCCGGGGCATGCGGCTCGATCCCGATGCGCTGGAGCACACCCTGATGGCGTCCCACAAGATCGGTCAGGACGTGCTGTGCGTCGTGGGCGTGCTCGGTACGACCGAATACGGGACGCTCGATCCGGTGCATGAGATCGTCGCCGCGCGCGAGCGGTGGCAGGACAAGGGCCTGGGCTTCGCGATCCACGTGGATGCGGCGTGGGGCGGCTACCTCGCCACGTTGTTTCGCGGCGAAAACGACAGGCTGCTGTCGCGAGAGGACATTGCGGAACACTTCCGGTATTTCCCGTCCGAAGTGACCTACGCGGCCTTCTCCGCCCTGCGCCAGGCCGACTCGGTGACCGTCGATCCCCACAAGCTGGGCTATCTGCCCTACGGCGTCGGTGGGGGCTACGTATGCCGCGACCACCGCTGCATGGATTTCGTCGCCGCCGGCGCGCCCTACCTCGGCCGCGCCCGGCCGCTGGAACCCGGCGAGACGACCTACCACGCCAAATTCCGCCACCTCGGGAACTACATACTGGAAGGTTCCAAACCGGGCTTTGCGGCGGCGGCCGCCTACGTGACCCACCGCCTGCTTCCGCTCGATGCGGAACATTTCGGCCGGCTGCTGCGCCATGGCGTACAGAACGCGGAAAGCTTCTTCGACCGCATCAATGCACTGCGGGAGCGGATCAAGGACGAGGTACGGGTGTCGGTGCCCATCGAACCCGACAGCAACCTCGTGTGCATCGCATTCAACCCGGTGGGCAACGACGGGGTCGCCGTGGCCAATGCGTTTACAGCCCGCGTATTCGAGCACCTGCGCATCGACCGCAGCGTTCCGCTCCAGGCCCGCGCCTTTTTCGGCTCGTCCACGGTGTTGTACCGGCGCATGCTGCAGCAGGACGACGCCGCGCGAATTCTCGACGAACTGGGCCTTGCCGGCTACACCTTCACGGTATCGCCCGAAGACCCGGCGCGTGACGCCGACGGCCTGCTGGTTCTGCGCCACACCCTCATGAACCCCTGGCTTCAGGACAACGTCAACCGCATCGATTACATTGCCAAGTACTGCCAGTATCTGGAGCAGTTGTTGCGCTCGGCCGTACGCGAACGGCTGCCGGGCGCCCCTGCAGCACCCGCGGCCTGAAGCACTTCCGCCCGATCGCCCGGCGCCTGAATCGCCAGCCGGGAGTTGACGCTCGCAACGGCGCCACGCCGCCACCGAAGAAGAGCTCTCGCAAAGGCGCGAAGACCGCCAATCTGGATTGGATGACCGTCGCGGGATCGCCGGTCCGCGCCGCGAAAGCGCCGTGCCGGCGGCTGCCGTTCGCGGCCGCGACGACCGCTCCTGCAACGGCATTTTTCCTCCTTCCGCTCTCCGTTTCATTCCGGGCGAGACGGGAAGCAAATCCTCCTGTCTCGCCTGGGCGGTCTTTGCGGCTTTGCGGGAGTCCCGAATTGGCGCTCCCGTACACTACGGCCATGCTCGCGCTCGCCATTTTTGCCGTGACGCTCGTGCTCGTGTTACTGCGGCCACGCTACCTCGGCATCGGCGGCGCCGCCCTGCTCGGCGCGGCGGCCATGCTGCTCGGCGGCGTCATCCCATGGCAGCGCCTGCCCGCGCTGTGGAGCCTCGTCTGGGATCCGACCTTCACCTTCCTCGGCCTCGTCGTGATCTCCCTGGTGCTGGAGCAGGCCGGCAGCTTCCGCTGGGCGGCGTTGCACATGGCGCGCCGCGGCAGTGGCTCGGGCCCACGGCTATTCGTGCTCCTGGTACTGCTCGGCGCCGCCGTCGCGGCCCTGCTCGCCAATGACGGGGCCGTGCTCATCCTCACCCCGATCGTGCTCGCGTTGCTGTTCGAATTGGGACTGAGCCCGGCCGCTGCCCTGGTTTACGTGGTTGCCGTCGGGTTCGTCGCCGATACCACCAGCCTGCCGCTCATCACTTCCAACCTCACCAACATCCTCTCGGCGCGCTACTTCGGTCTGTCTTACGACCGTTACGCCCTGGTCATGGTCCCCGTCAATGTCGTCGCACTGGCGGCGACGCTCGCGGTGCTGTGGACCGCCTTCCGTCGCCGGCTCGTGCCGCGCTACGAAACCGCCCACCTGCCACCACCGCGTTCGGCCATCGATGATCCGCTGGTATTCAGGGCCGGTTTCGCCGTGCTCGCCATCGCGCTCGCCGCCTACTTCCTCACCGCCCGCCTTCACGTCCCGATCTCGCTGATCACGGGCATCGCTGCCCTGGTCCTGCTCGGCCTCGGCCTGCGTCCCGGCGGAGGACACGCCGTCTCGCTGAAAAGGGTGCTGCACGACACGCCATGGCAGATCGTCGCCTTCAGCCTCGGCATGTACGTCGTCGTATTCGGCTTGCGCAACGCCGGTCTCGTCGATTACTACTCGAACGCCGTACACTGGCTGGCGCGCCGCGGCCTGTTCGCCGCCACGCTCGGCACCGGCTCACTCACGGCACTCCTGTCCGCGGTCGTCAACAACCTGCCCGCGGTGTTGATCGGCTCGCTCGGCATCGACCAGGCGCCGCACCTGACGCCGCTCGTCCGCGAAGCAGCCATCTACGCCAACATCGTGGGCAGTGACCTCGGCCCCAAGCTGACGCCCATCGGCAGCCTCGCCACGCTCCTGTGGCTGCACCTGCTCGCCCGCCGCGGCGAGACCATCTCCTGGAGCCGGTACCTTCGCTGGGGTTTCGCCCTCACGCCACCGGTGCTGCTCGTCACGCTCGCAGCGCTCGCCGGGTGGCTGTGGCTTCTGCACTGAGCCGACTAGGCGCACGGCTCCAGGAGATGGTCTCGCCGCGGCGGGCGAGCAGGTGCAGCCA
>JBJKSR010000300.1:0-3768 GCA_046703965.1 Gammaproteobacteria bacterium
TCCCGGTTGCGGACCAGCAGCGCCAGCGGCGTGCCCGTGCTACGCCCCTCGAAGACGCCGGAAAGCACCTCCACGCGGTCGTCCTCGCGGCGCTGGGAGACGAACCGCGAACGTCCCGTGGCCCGGCGCGCCAGGGCCGCCTCGATCATCGCCACATCCACGGCCAACCCGGGCGGGCACCCGTCGATCACGACGCCGACGGCCGGGCCGTGGCTTTCGCCGAAACTGGTGACCCGAAAGGCCTGGCCGAAGCTGTTGCCGCTCACGAGGCGAGATCCAGTCCGGACAGGCCGTCCAGCGCCTGGCGGTAAACCAGCGCCACGCCCTCGCCGCCCCGCTCGAATTCGATCCAGGTGGCATCCAGGCGCGGCACCGCGCGTTCCAGCGCCGGCTGCGAGGCGCCAACCTCGAGTACCAGCGCGCCATCCGGCGCGAGATGCCCGGCGGCCCCGGCCAGCACCGCGAGGGGGTGCTGCAGGCCGTCTTCGCCGCTCAGCAGGCCGACGGCCGGCTCGTGCCGGTATTCCGCGGGCAGCACCGCATAGTCCCGTTCCGCCACGTAGGGCGGATTGCACAGGATCAGATCGTACGTACGGCCCGCGAGGCCCGCGTAGAGGTCGCTGCGCAGCACCTCCGTCCTGTCCTGCACGCCGTGGCGCTCGACATTGATCCGCGCCACTTCCAGCGCGCCGGCGTCACAGTCGACCAGGTCCACGCTGGCCCACGGCAACGCATGGGCGCAGGCAATGCCGATGCAGCCGCTGCCGCAGCACAGGTCGAGGACCCGGTGCACCGCGGCCGCATCGAGCCAGGGCGCGAAACCGTTCCCGATCAGTTCCGCGATCGGCGAACGAGGCACCAGCACGCGCTCGTCGACGTAATAGGACCGGCCCGCGAACCATGCCTCGCGAGTGAGATACGCCGCGGGCTTGCGAGTCTCGACCCGCAGGCGGAAAAGCTCGTGGATCGCCGCGATCTCGGCCACCGTCAGCCGGGCGTCCAGATAGCGGCCCGCCTGTTCCGGGTCCAGGTTGAGCGCGCGCGCCGCCAGCGCCAACGCCTCGTCCCCGGCGTTGTCGGTCCCGTGCCCGAAGAACAGGCCCCGGCCATTGAATGTGGTGGCGCCGAACCGCACCAGATCGCGCAGCGTCTGGAGCCTGTCGGTCACCTCGTCAAGCGAGTCCACGCGGGCTCACGGCGGTTGGTTGACCGTATATTTTAACGCGGATAGCGCCGGTAAAACCAAGATGCGAGTCGCGAGCGGCACCATGCTGGCAGAATAGGCGGCTGATTCCCGAGCCTTTCCCCCATGAACCTGCAACGCGCCCTGTACGGCACCCTGCCCCAGCACCTGCTCTCCCGTTGCGGCGGGTGGACGGCGCGCCGCCGTTGGGGGCCGCTGACCACGCTCTTCATCCGCTGGTTCGTGGGCCGCTACGGGGTGGACCTCAGCGAAGCGCTGCATCCGCAACCCGCGGATTACCCCAGTTTCGCGAGTTTCTTCGCCCGTGAACTTCGCCCGGAGGCCCGACGGTGGCCCGAGGCGGAGAATGCCGTCGCCAGTCCGGTCGACGGTGCCAGCATTCGCGCCGGACGCATCGAGGGCGGGACGCTCATCCAGGCCAAGGGCATCGACTATGCGCTCGCCGACCTGCTGGGCTCCGATCCCCGCAACTACACCGGCGGGCATTTCGCAACCCTCTACCTCCGCCCGCAGGACTACCACCGGGTGCACATCCCGGTCGCGGGCCGGCTGCTGCGCATCCGCCACCTGCCCGGCCGCCTGTGGCCGGTGCGGCCGTGGGCGGTCGACAGCATCGAAGGCCTGTTCGTGCAAAACGAGCGAGTCGTCCTGGAATTCTCGACCAAAGGCGGCCCCTGCGCCCTGGTCATGGTCGGCGCCCTGATGGTCGGCGGCATGGAAACCGTCATCACCGGCCCCATCCGCGGCGGCCGGGGCGAACCCGCAATCTGGAACCTGGAAGCGGCGCCCCGCGAATTCGAGCGCGGTGAGGAAATCGGGCGCTTCAATTTCGGCTCGACGGTCGTCGTCGTTTTCGGCCCGGGCGCCGTGCAATGGGACGATGCAGTTCTGGCCCCCGATCACGAAGTCCGCCTGGGCCAGCCGATCGGCACCCTGCTCAGCCGCTGAGCGCAGCCACCCACAGCGCCGCGATGCGCTCCAGCCCGGCCCGGTCCTCGGCATCGAAACGTCCGGTCACCGGCGCATCCAGGTCGAGCACGCCGAGCAATTCCCCGTCGCGGACGAGCGGAATCACGATCTCGGAGCGCGAATCGGCGTCGCAGGCAATGTGGTCGGCAAAGGCATTCACGTCGTCCACCACGCGCGTGCACCGTTCCGCCGCCGCGGTGCCGCACACGCCCCGTCCCAACGGGATCCGCACGCAGGCCGGCTTGCCCTGGAACGGGCCCACCACCAGGGTCTCGCCGCGCAGGAAGTAGAAGCCGGCCCAGTTGAGTTCCGGCAGGCCGTGAAAGAGCAGCGCGGACAGGTTGGCGGCGTTGGCCACGGCGTCGCGCTCGCCCGCCACCAGTGCTTCCGCCTGCGCCGACAGCTCCGCATAAAGTTGTTTTTTATCAATATGTAATGAATGTTTATTTAAGTTGAATGTCACTTATCCATCCTCAGTACGGCGGCGCCCTCGATCCGTCCCGCCCGCAGGTCGTCGAGCGCCTGGTTGGCCTCTTCCAGGGCATAGGTACGCGTGGCGGTCTCGATGTCCTGCCGCTTCCACTGCTCGAGAAAGTCCCTGCCGTCCTCCCGGGTCAGATTGGCCACGGATAGCAACCGCCGCTCCTCCCACAGGATACGGTAGGGGAACCCCGGGATATCCGACATGTGGATGCCCCCGCACACCACGCTTCCACCCGGGCGGACCGCCTTCAAGGCGGCCGGAACCAGGGCGCCCACCGGCGCGAAGATGAGCGCGGCGTCCAGTTCCTGCGGCGGCTGTTTATCGGAGCCACCGGCCCAGGTGGCACCCAGGCGGCGCGCGAAGTCCTGGGAGGCGGTGTCGCCGGGCCGGGTGAAGGCGTACACGGACTTGCCCTCGTGGACCAGGATTTGAGCCAGGATGTGCGCCGCCGCCCCAAACCCGTAGAGGCCGATGCGCTGCCCCGCTCCCGCCTTGCGCCAGGTCCGGTAGCCGATCAGCCCGGCGCACAGGAGCGGCGCCAGGGCGACGGGGTCGTCCATCCGCGGCAACCGGTACGCGAAATCGGCACGGGCGGTGACGTAATCCGCGTAACCCCCGGGGCGGCTGAAACCCGTGAACTCCGCATGCGGACACAGGTTTTCCTCGCCCCGGCGGCAATAGTCGCAGCGTCCGCAAGCGCCCGCCAGCCAGGCGAGGCCCACCGGATCCCCGGGCTGGAAATCGGTCGCCCCGGCGCCGGTTTCCACGACTTCGCCGACCACCTCGTGTCCCGGGATTACCGGCCAGGCCGGCGGCGCCAGTTCGCCGTCGACGATATGTAGGTCGGTGCGGCACACGCCGCAGGCCCGGACCCTGAGCAGGATTTCGCCCGGGCCCGGCTCCGGGCGGTCCAGTTCGCGCGACTGGAGACGCTGCGCGCCCCGCTCCAGCACCATCGCCCGCATGCGCTCAATCCCGGGCGGCATAACCCAGCGAAAAGGCCCCGGGCCCGAGGTAGATGCCCGCCGTCGTGCTCATCGGGGATTCGAGAAGCGTGACACCGGCCTGCTCGGCCCGCACCTTGAGCTGCCGGAAGGACGGGATATTGTCC
>JBJKSR010000301.1:0-3803 GCA_046703965.1 Gammaproteobacteria bacterium
CGCGCAACGGCGTCCACCACGGCCGGATGGCAGTGCCCGGTGCTCGCCACGCAATGCCCGCCGTAGAAATCGAGATAGGCGTTGCCTTGCGGATCCAGCACCCGATCGCCTTCGCCGCCCACCAACGGGAAAGCATAGGGCGGGTATGTATTGACCAGCGGCGATACCGCAACCGCATTTTTATGCATAAAAGGTTGCATAAATCCAAATATAGTGGCATAAAATGCAACTATATCATAAGTAAATGCGAGAAAATACGGTTATATGCAAAAATTTGCGCTCCGGCGGATTTCTTCATGACGAAACAGATGACATTGGACAACGCCATACTGGAACGGGTCGCGAAGGAAGACATCCGCGACCAGTCGGTTCTTCTCCAGCGCCTGGCCGATGCAGGTTGGCAGGTTACCCAGCCCACCCTCTCGCGGCATCTGAGAAAACTCGGTATCCAGAAAGTCGCCGGTCTCTACCGCCAGACCGAGGGCGCGCTCCCCGGACCGCCGGCCTTCACCCTCAGCGCGGTCAACCCCTGCCTGGTGGTGCTGCAAACGCAGCCGGGCTATGCGCAGCCGCTTGCAGTCATGCTGGATCAGCACGGAATCGAGGGCGTCGCCGGTACCATTGCCGGCGACGACACTATCTTTCTTGCCATAGAAACCGAATACCAGTCGCAGTTGTCTGCCGTCGCCGAACGGATCAGGGCACTGCTCACCCATTCCGGCAGCTCACGATGATTTGTACCCGGATGAAGACCGGACAGCCGTTGGATTGACGGACTTCGGAAAGAACGCCCCCCGCCGATGCCGGCGACCTCGAGCATCCGGCTGGAATCGAACAGACCCGGGCCCCGGTACGCCTTCTTACCCCCGCGTGCGCCCCTCCCAGGGAAAAGTCTCGAGGTGGCGGCGTAGGGCCGTCGCGGTGGGGAAGCGGCGCAGGATCAGCGACTTCTTCAAGCCCCGGCAGATCGCCTTGACCTCCGGCGGCTGGCCCGCGTAGCGCGCCCGTCCGCCGAGCGCCTCGTGGAACAGGTGCACGGCATCGACGATATCCTCGCGCATGCTCACCCGCCGGGACCCGCTCCAGCGGTAGGCATCGACCAGGCGCAGCTCGAAATCGATGCCGACCCGGCGCACGATCAGGTTCTCGGAATGCAGGTCGCCATGGTAGTCGGCGAGGGCGTGGATGGATTCCAGCCCGACCGCCAGGCGGTGCAGGAACACCAATGCCTCGAACGGCCTGAGCCGCCCACCCGGCTGGCGGCGGAGGAACTTCGGCAGCACCTCGCCCTGCACCAACTCCGATATCAGCATCCGCACCGGCTCGCCCCGCAGGCGGATGATCTCCGAAGTCAGGTAGGGGATGAGGATCGGGCAACGGCGCAGGCGGTCCATCTTGCGCGCGTACCAGGCGCTGACCCGGCCGTTGGGGTCGCGCACCGGGTAGAACAGCTTGGCCGCCCGCTCGATGCCGGTCGCCAGTTCCTCGACGCGGTAGACCTCGCCCTCCCAGCCGCGGCCGAGGCGAGCGAGCACCCGGTACTTGTCCGCAATCGACGTGCCGGCACGCAGGCGGAACGGGCGGGCCACGGCCTCGCGCGACATTACTCGACCTCGGCCATGACGGGGGCGTGGTCGGAGGGGCGCTGCCAGCCGCGCGGCCCCGTGTCGATGTGCACCGCGCGGCAGCGCTCCGCCAGCGCCCGCGACATCAGGATATGGTCGATGCGAAGCCCCAGGTTCCGGCGGAAACCGGCCTGGCGGTAGTCCCACCAGGAGTAGCTTTCCCCCGGCTGGTCGAAGCGGCGGAAGCTGTCGCTCAAGCCAAGGGCCAGCAGCGCGCGAAACGCCTCGCGCTCCGGCCCGCTGACCAGCACCGAGCCCTCCCATGCCGCCGGGTCGTGCACGTCGCGGTCTTCCGGTGCGATGTTGAAATCGCCCATCACCGCCACCTGCTCGTGCTTGCCGAGCAGGGTGCGCAGGTACTCGCTCAGGGCCGCCAGCCAGTCGAGCTTGTACCGGTACTTCTCGGCACCGATCGCCTGCCCGTTGGGCACGTAGACGTCGACCACCACCAGTTCGCCCATGCGCACGGCAAGGAGGCGTTTCTGGTCGTCGTCGACACCGGGGAGTGCGTCGGCCAGCAGTTCCAGCGGCTCCGCCCCCAGCACCGCCACGCCGTTATAGGCCGGCTGCCCCGCGTGCAGGACGTGCCAGCCGGCGTTCTCGAGCGCCTCGGCGGGGAAGGCATCGTCCGCCACCTTGGTTTCCTGAAGGGCGACTATCGTCGGCCGGGCCTGCGCACTCCAGGCGAGCACGTGTTCGAGGCGGACGCGCAGCGAGTTGACGTTCCAGGTAGCAAGCTTGATCAACGCGGAGACTGAGGGCCGGAAAGACCCTGCATTTTAGTGCAAGGACTCCGGGCGGCGGGCCGGAATCGATACCGGCCAGCCGGGTCGGCCGCCGGCACGGATCTACGCGAACGGCCCCCCGCCTTCGGCTCGCGGCTTGCCGGGCCGCGTTTCACCGGGCGGCACGCGTTTGTTGCCCGGCGGAGGCACCGGCGCTTCACGTCGCGGGATCCGAAAGCCGGGGCGGAGCGACTCCCTCGCGGGTTCGGGCCGGCGCAGCGCGTGCCGCGGAGGCGCGCGTTCCAGCCGGTCTGCTTCAGCCGTCCTTTCAGGGCTGTCTTTGTAGCGCATCGCCGGATCGTTCCTGGCCCGTTCGGCACGCTGTTTCTGTACGGCGGTCAGCCCGAAGTGGCGCTCCCGGCTCCAGGCCCGCTCCCGGGCCGTCGGCCGCGCGTCGATCCCGCCCTTGCCTCCGTTGTAACTCACCGGCGAAGTCTCGCGACGGGGCGGCAGCGGCTTGCTGTACACGAAATGGGCCCGGTCCCGGTCGACGTTGTTCACGTCGACGTTGTAGTAAAAATGGCTGCCGCGCCAATACCCGCCATGATAGCCGCGCCCCGGATAGCCGTCCCCATAGTCGATGCCCCCGTAAAAGCCCACGTGCCGCCCCCAGTAACCCGGGTGCCACCGGTAATGGCCGCCTTCCGAGGACCAGTAGCCGGGCGTCCACAACAACCCGACCGTGGGCGGGAAAACCCACGCTCCCGGAACCCAGTAGTACCCAAATGAACCGTAGGCCCAGTATCCCGGCACCCAGATGTAGCCATTGCCGGGACATACCGGCTGTGGATACCAGGGCAAATCCGGCGGACCGACGCTCACCATTACGCCCAGCCTGATCCCTGCCAGGGCGGGGGAGGCGGGAATCAGTGACAGCGGGATTCTGAGTACCGCCGCTCCAAGGAAGCCATCCGAAATGCGTTTCATGATTCACCTCCATCGTGCGTGGGCATCAATTCCCGTCGCGGAGATCGGACGGGGCTCCCACGCGTTATTGGATCGCCCGCCTGATCGAAGTATTCATTACAAAACTGAAATAATGAATCCCCGCACCCCGCGTTGCGCCAGGGTGAGACTGACTGTAGAAAGGGGGACGATGCCCATGAAAGCTCTGACGCCGGGTTGTGGTTTGCCGCTGCTGCTGACGGGTCTGATCGCCCTCTCGGGCTGCGCCACGAACGGCGTGATGCAGGACCGCACCGACGGCAAGGCGGTAAGGCTGCACTACCACCACGGCTTCTGGAGTCAGAACCGCGCAGACGTCGACGACCACTAGCTCGCCCATGCGCACCGCGAGCAGGCGCTTCTGGTCATCGTCGACGCCGGGGAGCGCATCGGCCAGCAGTTCCAGCGGCTCCGCCCCCAGCACCGCCACGCCGTTATAGGCCGGCTG
>JBJKSR010000302.1:0-15308 GCA_046703965.1 Gammaproteobacteria bacterium
CGCCCAGGCGCTTGGCGAAGTGCTCGATCTCGCCGCCGCCGTGGGAGCGGCTGCCGACGATGCGAAAGGGTCGCCCTGCCACCGGGCCCGCCACGCGCAGCTCGTCGCGACGGCCCTCGCGGTTCAAACTCACGGCTCCCATGCCCGCGAGGCCGACGTAGCTGGTGCCGCTGACCGGCACGTGCACGACGCCGAGCACCGGGCGGCCATGCTCGACGAGCGCGACGTTGATAGTGAACTCTCCGTTTCTCTTGACGAATTCTTTGGTTCCGTCGAGGGGATCGATCAGCCAGTAGCGGGACCAGCTGAGGCGTTCGTCGTGCGCGATCTTCTCCGCGTTTTCTTCGGACAGGATGGGCAGCGTCGGACGGAAGCCCCCCAGGCCTTCGCACAGGAGGTGATGGCTGGCGATGTCGGCGGCCGTGAGCGGCGATTCGTCGCCTTTGTGCGTGACGCCGAAGTCATCGCTGCCGTAGATCTCGAGGATGGCGTCCGCGGCTTCCTGGCACAGCCGATCCAGGGGTTCGATGAGTGACCGGTATTGATCGACGGGCTTGTTCACCCGCGTATGATAACCGCATGAGCGAGCAGCACGCAGTTGGCATCGGCGAGAACGTACGCACGCTTTTCATCGACATGGACGGCACGCTGACCGACCTGGCCTTCGACCGCGCCTTCTTTCAACACACGCTGCCGCGGGTCTACGCCAGGGCGCGGGGCATCGGTCACGACGAAGCCAGTGCACACGTCGGCCGCGAGCTGGAGGCCATTTACGGCACCCTGGCCTGGTATTCGCTGCCCAACCTTTCGCGCCTTTTCGACGTGGACCTGGCTGCCCTGGCCGCGGAACTGTCGCACGCAGTGCGCTTGCAGGCGGGTGCGCTGGAGTTCCTGGAGCGGGCGGGCAGGCGCTATCGGCGCGTGCTGGTCACCAACGCGGATCCGGAGGTGCTGGCGCTGAAGCTCAGGCATCTGGGCATCGGCGCCTGGCTGGATGCGGTGATCAGCGCCCACCACCTGGGCGCCGCCAAGGAGGAAGCCGCGTTCTACGAACGCCTGGCGGCGCTCGAACCGGATTGCCCGCGGGCCGGGGTTCTGATCGACGACAACGTACGGGCGGTTGCGGCCGCCCGACGGGCCGGATTGGCGACGATCACCATCACCCGCCCGGACCTCGGCAGTGCCCCGCACGCCGAAACGGAGGGTCCGGCGGTGGAAGGCGTGGCCGAACTACTCCCCTATCTGTAATGGTGGAAGTGAGGGGACCAACCCGGTTTCGGTAATCGTCGGTGTCGCGAAAGGAGTGCTTTGGCACACAGCGTGCAGTGAACGCGGAGGCTGCTTTTGTCAGCCGCGAATGGCCGGGCCCCCGATTCCCGTGTCCGATGCCTCGACCCTATCCAGCCGCCTTGCGTTCGTAGACCTCCCTCAGGTTCCGGAGGTAAGCGGGGTCGTGGTTCGTCATCTTGCCCGGGTCGTCGGAGATCTTGGCCACGCTCCGGCCGTTCAGTTCGGTCATCTTGATCACGATGTTGAGCGGTTCCGGACCCACGTCGTTGGTCAGGTTGGTGCCGATGCCGAATGAGAGCCGGGCGCGGTCGCGGTAGCGCTCGTAGATCTCCAACGCCTTGGGAATGGTGAGACTGTCGCTGTAGGTCAGGATCTTGTGGCGCGGATCGATGCCTTCGGCTTCGTAATGGGCGAGCATGCGTTCGGTCCACTCGAAGGGGTCGCCCGAGTCGTGGCGTACGCCCGCATAGCGGCGCGCCAGGTCGCCCCGGAAATCGGCCAGGAAGGCCTCGGTGCCGTACGTATCGGAAAGCGCAACCCCGGCCGCGGAGCCGTATTCGTTCAGCCACGATTCGAGTGCGAAGCGCTGCGCTTCGGCCAGGGAGGGCGCGAGCGCCTGGCAGGCCTGAAAGTACTCGTGTGCTACGGTGCCCATCGGCCGCAGGTCGAGGCGCCGGGCCAGGTCCACGTTGCTCGTCCCGGTCAGTTGTTCCGGAACCAGGCGCTGCAGGCCGCGCAGCATTTCCTCGTGCCAGCGCTGCGAATAACGCCGGCGCGTTCCGAATTCGATCAGCGAAAAATCCGAAGCAGCCGTTTCGAGCAGCATCTCGGCCTTGAATCCCAGGCGCATGAGGGCCACGGAAAAGTCGAGGTCGGGCGCCTTCGCGCGGAACCAGGTCTCGCTCACGATGGCCAGGATCGGAACCTCGTACAGAATGGTGGCTGCCCAGGGGCCGCGGATCGTGATTTCGAGCTGCTCGCGGCCGGGCCGCACGGTGACGTGCCGGGGATCAAAACGGAATCGGGACAGGTGGGCGATAAAGTCCTCGTCCAGCATGGGCAGGGTCGCGAGCCAGCTGCTTTCGGCCTCGCTCAGGCGCAGCGCGGCGAGCTGCTCGATCTCGGCATTCACGGCATGTGCATACGGCCGCAGGTCCACGCCCCCGGTCCGGCAGCTGAACCGGTATTCCGCCTGCGCGGAGGGGAATTGATGCAGGACGGCCTGCATCATCGTGAGCTTGTAAAGGTCGGTATCGAGCAGGGACTGGATGATCATGGGCTTACTCGTATTCAGTGGGTGAGGTCGGCCGCGGAACCGGCGAACTCGACGCCGGCCGCAGCCATGGCGTCAAGCGCTTCCGCGGTGGTTTCTTCCGCCACGCCGCGCACGGCGGCCAGGTTGATCACGACGCGGAACCCGGCATCCCTGAGCTCCAGGGCGGTGTGTTTCACGCAGTAGTCGGTCGCGAGGCCGCCCACGAGCACGGTCGTGACCCCATGCCGGTGGAGGAATTCCACGACCCCTGTCGACAGCCTCCGGGCGTGGTCGTGATAGCAGGCCCCGTAGGGGTGCATGTCGGGTTCGACGCCCTTCCAGACGAAGTGATCGTAGCGCGTCACGTCCGGCAGCCCCTCGAGCAGCTCGAATCCGCGGCTGCCGGGTACCGCGTGGACCGGCCAGCGCACGTCCATGTTCTCGCCGGCGATGGGGGTGAATGGCGGGTGTTCCGCGTCCGCCACCCAGTTCGCGTTCGCCGGATGGGCGTCCTTCGAGCCGAGGCGGTAGGCCGCGTGTCCGGCTTGGGCGTTGAGTTCGGGGGCGATTTCGGTACCGCCTTCGACCGGCAGTTCGTCGGGACACTCCGGTGTGAAGGTGTATTCGCAGTCGACGTCGAAGCTGGCGACATGCCGGCGGTCCGGCAGTTCGACGATCGCGTTCATGGCGGTGCTCACCTCCCGTGGGAATCGATGTTCAGCGGATGACTTCGACGCTTTCCGCGTCGGGCCGCAGCCGATAGAGCATCGCGGGGCGATGCGCGCCCTGGCGCCGTTGTTCCCCCGTGGGCTCGAGCACGTCCAGGCCCAGCACGAAGCGGCGGAAATTGCGCTTGTCGAGTGCCTCGCCCTTGATGGCCTCGTAGACCGCCTGTACGTCGGCCAGCGTGAAGACGGAAGGCAAAAGCTGGAACGCGACGGTAGAGTAACTGGCCTTGGCCACCAGCCGCCGCCGTGCGGCGGCCAGGATTTCCTCGTGGTTGAAGGCGAGGCGCGGCAACCGTGAAAGGGCTTGCCAGGCGACCCGGGTCTCTCCGGGGAGCTTGACCGACGCAAACGGCACGAGCGCGAAGTAGGCCACGTTGAACACGCGTCCCCAGCGGCCCGGGTAATGCGAGGCGAACGTATACAGTTGCTCCAGGTAAACGTTGCGCACGCGGGTCTGCTCCGCCAGCGCCCGTGCCGCGCAGTCGTCCAGCGTCTCCTCCGCCCGGATGTAGTCGCCGGGCAGCGACCACCAGCCGGAGAACGGCTCCCGTTCGCGCTGCACCGTGAGCACGACCAGCTCATGGCCGCGCACCGAGAACAGCGCGGTATCGGCCGTAACGGCCGGTTGGACGTACTCTGCGGTGCGGACTGCGACCATCGACCTAACTAAGTGTCTTTACTACACTAAATCATAGTGTTTTAGCCACACAAAGTCAAGGCCCGCGGAAGAGAAACTCTCGCAACAAAGAAGATCACGGCTGAAGCCGCTCCTACAGCCCTTCGTTCGACTCCTTTGGGAGCGGACGTCCCGGCCGCGAACGCCGGCGGGACGCCGGCGCTCCCAGGATCGCGGGCAGGGCCCGCTCCTACACCCCTTCGTTCAAACCCGCCACCCCATCCTCTGTAGGAGCGGACGTCCCGGCCGCGAACGCCGGCGGGATGCCGGCGCTCCCACACTCCTTCGCGCAGCCCGGCACCTGCATTAGAATCGGTGCGACCCACGCTCGGAGCCTACGGATGAAACACCGGCCGCGCCTTCTCGTACTCCTCGGACTCGGCATTGCACTGGCGGGCAACGCCCTCGCCGCCGGCGTCGGCAAAGCACCGGCCGCCTGGAAGGACAGCACCGTATCCACCTACTACGGGACCAAGGTCCCCGACCCTTACCGCTGGCTGGAATTCTCCCAGTCGCAGGGCGTCAAGAACTGGATCGCCGCGCAGAACGAGCATGCCGACCGCGTGCTCTCCGGTTTCCCCGAAAGCAAGGTGATGGCACAGCGCGTCCGCCGGCTCGAGATGACGGGCACGAAGCGCTCGAGCCCCAAGCTGGCCGGCGGCAACCTGTTCTACCTGCAGCAGACCCCGCCCCAGCCCCATGCCGAACTGGTCATGCGGCACTGGCCCGGGGGCAAGCCCCATGTGCTGATCAAGCCCGGCGCCGGCGACGTCGCAATCACCGGCTACTGGCCGTCGCCGGACGGCCATTACGTGGCCTACGGCACGGCGAAGGGCGGCAACGAGGCGACGACGATTCACGTATACGACGTGGCCCGCGGCAAGACCCTCTCCGACAGCCTGGCACATGCCGGCGGCGGCACGACCCCGGCCGGCGTGATGTGGGATGCGGACGACAAGGGATTCCTCTACGTCCTGTTGCCGAAACCCGGCAGGGTGTCGGCGTCGAAGGCCCAGTTCAACGCCAGACTCTTCCACCACGTCCTCGGCACGCCGCAGCAAAAGGACACCTACGCCTTCGGCAAGGGCCTCTCGCCGGTGGCCGAATACGATCTCGTCCGCCCCGCACGCGGCACCGACGAGGCAATCCTGGTGCATTTTGGCGACGGCAATCCGGATTACGTCTACATGCACACGCCCAAGGGCTGGAAGAAGGTGCTGGGACCGGCGGCCAACGTGCGTGCCGCGGGCGAGGTGGACCACGGCGCGGCCTGGGAAGGGGGCCGGCTGGCCGTGATTTCCTACGAGGGCGCACCGCGGGGGCGGCTGGTCTCGGTGATGCCCACCGCGGCCTGGCAACTCGTGCCGGAAGATCCCAAGTGGGCCATGCACGCGGTGTCCGCGATCAAGGGCGGCTTCCTGGTGACCGAGGTCCGGGGCCCCGACTGGCGCGTGGTGCAGTATGACGGCAAGGGCCACGAGGTCCGCGTGATACCGCTGCCGAAAAGCGGGATCGGCATCAACGGGATCGCATCCTCCGAATTCTCGGACAGCGCACTCATCGCCTGGTCGGGCTGGACCCGGCCGACCCGCTGGTCGCACTACGACGCGGCCAGGGGCGGGCTGAAGACGATATTCGCGGAGAAAGCGCCGGCCGACTACTCGAAGCTGCGTACCTATCGTCTGACGGCCACGTCCAGGGACGGCACGAAAGTGCCGGTCACGGTGGTCGCGATGGCCGGGATCAAGCCCAACGGCAAACGTCCGACCATTCTCTACGGCTACGGCGGGTTCGGCATCGTCGTGCCGCCGCATTTCATGGGCCCGTACCTGGCGTGGCTGGAAAACGGCGGCGTCTACGCGCTGGCCAACATCCGCGGCGGCGGCGCCTACGGCGAAGGCTGGCACGAGGCCGGCATGCTGGGCAACAAGCAGAACGGCTTCGACGACTTCTACGCGGCGGCGCAGGCCCTGGTCAACGGCCTGTGGACCGACGCCGCCCACCTCGGCATCCAGGGCGCATCCAACGGCGGCCTCCTGATGGGCGCCGCGCTCACCCAGCATCCCCGCGAATACAAGGCGGTGGTGTCGCGGGTCGGCATCTACGACATGCTGCGCGCCGAAACCTGGCCGAACGGGCGCTACAACACGAGCGAGTACGGCACCGTCACGAAGAAGAAGGACTTCCAGTGGCTGTACGCCTACTCTCCCCTGCAGCACGTGAAAAAGGGCACCGACTACCCGGCGGTGCTGCTGATCACCGCCGTCAACGACGCGCGCGTCGCGCCCTGGCAGTCTCGCAAGTTCGCCGCGGCCCTGCAGGCGGCCAACGCGTCGCACAACCCGATCCTGCTGCTTACGCGCATGAACGAGGGCCACGGCGTGACCGCCTCGTTCAGCCAGCGGGTCGGCAACACGGCGGCGGCCCTCGGCTTCTTCGCGCACGAGCTGCACCTGAAGATCAAGACGGACAAGCACCGGTGAGGTCCGATAGCACTTCATGCTGCTGAGCCTGCGCGATGTACTCGTCCGCTTTACCGACGAGCCGGTGCTCGACCGCGTCGACCTCACGATCCAGGAGGATGACCGCCTGTGCCTGGCCGGACGCAACGGCGCCGGCAAATCCACTCTGCTCCGCGTGCTCGCCGGGCAGATCGCGCCCGACGAGGGCGAGATCGTCCGCCGCGACAACCTGAAGGTCGCCCTGCTCGACCAGGAGGTGCCGCCGGACACCGGCGGTGCCGTGTACGAGATCGTCACCCGCGGCCTGGGCGTCACGGGGCGCCGGTTGCTCGACTACGATCGCGCGGCGCAGCACGGCGCCGATTCGCACGAGCTGCTGCGGCTGCAGCACGCGTTGGAAGAGGCCGGGGCCTGGAACACGCATGCCGAGGTCGATGCCCTGCTCTCGCGCATGGAACTCGACCCCCGGGCGCTGTTTTCGACGCTGTCCGGGGGCCTGCGCCGACGCGTCATGCTGGCGCGTGCCCTGGTCGCCAGGCCCGACGTGCTGCTCCTCGACGAGCCGACCAACCACCTCGACATCGCCGGCGTGACGTGGCTGGAAAGCATCGCCGCCAGCTTCCCCGGCGCGCTGGTCTTCATCACCCACGACCGGGCCTTCCTCGACCGGGTGGCAAACCGCATCGTGGAGGTCGACCGTGGGCGCCTCCACCACTTCCCGGGCGACTTCGCGCGCTACCGCCGAATGAAGACCGGGCAGCTCGAACAGGAACGCCAGAGCAACCGCGAATTCGACAAGCGGCTGGCGGAGGAAGAGGAATGGATCCGGCGCGGGGTGAAGGCGCGCACCACGCGCAACATGGGCCGCGTGCGCGCCCTGGAAGACATGCGCGAAGAGGCGGCGGCCCGGCGCAAGTACCAGCGCCGGGCGCGCATGCGCACCCAGGCGAGCGACCCGTCCAGCCACCGCGTGGTGGAACTGCACCGGGTGAACGCGAGCATCGCCGGCAAGACGATACTCCGGCAGTTCACGCACAAGATCCGCCGCGGGGACGTGATCGGCGTGATGGGCCCCAACGGCAGCGGCAAGACGACGCTGCTGCGCCTGCTGCTCGGCGAGATCGAACCGGAGAGCGGCACCCTCAAGTTCGGCGAGAACCTGGAGATCGCCTACTTCGATCAGACGCGGCGCCAATTGGAGCTGGAGCGCAGCGCGGCCTGGAACGTGGCCGACGGCGCCGAGCGCATCGAATTCGACGGCAAGAGCCTGCACGTGCTCGGCTACCTCAAAGCCTTCCTGTTCACGCCGCAGCGCGCGCAGACGCGGACGCGGCTGCTCTCGGGCGGCGAACGCAACCGCCTGCTGCTCGCCCGCCTGCTCGCCAAGCCGTCCAACGTGCTGGTGCTGGACGAACCCACCAACGACCTGGACATCGAGACCCTGGAGCTGCTCGAGGACCTGCTCAACGACTACCCCGGCACCATCATCCTGGTTTCCCACGACCGTACGTTCGTGGACAACGTGGTCGACGGCCTCCTCGTCAACGAGGACGGCCACGGGTTCCGCTATTACGTCGGCGGCTACCGCGACTGGGTGCGCCAGCGCCGCGAGGCACCTCCGGAAGTCGAGACGACACCGGGCAAGGCGCCCGGTAAAATGCCGGCCGGAAAAACCGCCGGGCCGGGCGCCGGAAAGCTCAGCTACAAGCTGCAGCGGGAACTCGACGGCCTGCCCCGGCGGATCGAGGAAACCGAATCCGCGCTGGCGGCATTGCAGCAGGCCATGAGCGAACCCGATTTCTTCCGCCAGGAAGGCGCGGTCATCAAGGAGGCTCAGCAGCGCCTGGCGGTGCTGGAGCTGGAAATGGAAACGCTGTTCGAACGTTGGGAAACGCTGGAAGAAACACGCGCACGGGGAGATTGACGGGATGGAACTGAAGGGACGTTACGCTCTGCAGTCACCGCCGCAGGCCGTATGGGAGGCGCTGCACGACACCGAGCTGTTGGCGCGTTGCGTGCCCGGCTGCGAAAGCATCCGCTGGATCGCCGAGGACACGCTGGAAGCCGCCATCGAGCTGCGCGCGGGCAATGCGCGGCGGATCTACCGGGGGGAGATCCGGATCGCCGACCAGGCGCCGCCCACGAGCTACCGGCTGCTGTTCGGGAAAACGGGCGGCCCCAGCAGCGTCGCGGCCCGCATCGAGTTGATGGCGGAGGCGCCGGGCACGCGTCTGCACTACCACGTGGAAGCCGCGCTGGACGGCTACCTCGCACGGCTGGGCACACCGATGGTCAGCCTGGTCGCGCGGCGCATCGCCAACCGTTTCTATAAGCGCCTGAACGCGGAACTCGCAGCCCGGATACCTACCTGAATCCGGGATCACGACTGAAGTCGGTCCCACAACCTTTCGCCTGCCCGCGGCACCTTATCGGCAGCATTTTTGTAGGCGACGGTTACAGGACGGCGCTGGAAACATTCTGTTACAAAGCGCGCGTGCAATTGCCGCGGGCCTGGCGTATAAAGCCGTCAGGTAGCAGCATACGGGCGATTGCGCCGGTCGAAACCGGTAATATGTTTCGTTCGGAGCCAGGCCCCTCGCATTCCCCAGGGACGGTCATGAAAAGCAACGACACGACACGGACTCGGCACGGTTACGCGGCCGCGGAAACGCCGGCGGCACGCTTTGTCGCGCCCCGGGGAGCGGCCTGAACATGGCCCGCCCACGCCTGCGCGCGCGCTGGATCGTGCTTGCCGCGGTGGTGGCCGTGGCCGGTCTTCTCGCCTGGCGCGTCACCGCTATCATGGCCCCGGCCGGCCGGCATCACGGCGGGCGCTTCGCCTATGACATGAGCCGGCTCGAGGTCGACGTGGTACGCGCTTCGCGGCAGTCGGTCCCGGTCGTCATCCGTGCCGCCGGATCGGTGCAGACGCATCACAGCGTCGCGATCCAGGCGCAGGTCGGGGGCACCCTGCAGAAGGTGCTGTTCAACGAAGGCGACCAGGTCAAGGCGGGGCAACTGCTTTTCGTCATCGATCCGCAGCCCTACGCGATCCAGGTCGCGCAGGCCGAGGGCAAGGTGGAGCAGGACAAGGCGAAGCTGGCGTCGGACCAGGCCAACGCCCAGCGCGATGCGCGCCTGGTCAAGCAGGGCTACGTCAGCACCCAGGACAACGAAAACGCGGCGGCGCTCGTCCTGCAGGACAAGGGTACGCTCGCCACCGACCAGGCCAGCCTCGCGCAAGCGAAGCTGCAGCTCGGCTACACCCGGATTCACGCCCCGATCAGCGGCCGGACCGGCGCACTGGCCTACAAGGCGGGCAACCTGATCCAGGCCAACAACGCCACGCCATTGGTGACGATCAACCAGATCTCGCCCATCCTGGTCCAGTTCGATATTCCGCAGTCGCAGATCGGGGATCTCCAGCGCTACCTGCACGACCCGGCCATGGACATCTACATCCGCTCGTCCAACGGATCGCTGGTGGCTTCCGGCGGCAAGCTGGTGTTCATCGACAACACCGTCAACCAGGACAGCGGTACGCTGACTCTCAAGGCGCAGTTCAACAACAAGAAGCATGAGCTCTGGCCGGGCGAACTGGTGCACGTGACCATGCGGCTCACGGTGCAGCACAATGCACTGGTCGTACCCGATACGGCCGTGCAGCCGGGACAGCAGGGCGACTACGTCTACGTGGTCGACAACGGCAAGGTCGCGGTGAAGAACGTCCGGGTAGAGCGCCAGTACCAGAACTACGCGATCATCAGCCAGGGGCTGCGGGCCGGCGACAAGGTCGTGGTACACATTCCGCGCGAACTGCACGGCGGATTGGCGGTCCGGGCGAATATCCTGCCCGCGATCAACGTGGCTTCGGCGGCCTCCAGCGAAACCCCGGCCACGGCACCGACGCCCAGCGCCAGCAGCTGAGACGTCCCATGAACCTCTCGGCACCCTTCATCCGCCGTCCGGTCGCCACGACCGTGCTGATGGCGGCGCTGGTGCTGTTCGGCATCTTCGCCTACCGCAGCCTGCCGGTCAGCGAACTGCCGAACGTGGACTTCCCCACCATCGAGGTGTCGGCCTCGCTGCCGGGCGCCAATCCCCAGACCATGGCGAGTACGGTAGCCACGCCGCTGGAACGCGAGTTCAGCTCGATCTCCGGGCTCGATTCCATGAGTTCCGTGAGCAGTACCGGTTCGACCCGGATCACCCTGCAGTTCGACCTGAGCCGAAACATCGACGCCGCGGCGCAGGACGTGCAGAACGCGATCTCGGCCGTCTCGCGGCGGCTGCCGAACAACATGCCGAGCCTGCCGACGCTGCACAAGCATAATCCCTCGGATTACTCGATCATCTACATCGCTTTCACGGCCAAGCACCTGTCGCTGACGAAGCTCGACGAGTTCGCCGAGACACGGGTCTCGCAACGGCTTTCGCGGCTGCCCGGCGTGGCCGAAGTCGACGTCTGGGGTTCCCAGAAATACGCGGTGCGCGTGTACGTCAATCCCTACGCGCTCAATGCCCGCGGGCTGTCGCTGACGCAGGTCGCGGACGCCATCCGGTCGGGCAACAGCAACCTGCCCTCGGGCACGCTGGAGGGAACGAACCGGACGTACGCGGTACAGGCCTCCGGCCAGTTGGACGACGCCCAGCAGTACAACAACCTCGTCCTCGCGTATAACAACGGATCGCCGGTCACCCTGAGCGACGTCGGCAAGGCCGTCAACAGCATCGAAGAAAACAAGCGCCAGACGACTTACAACCAGACCAAGGCCATCGTGCTGTCGGTCCACAGGCAGCCGGGCGCCAACACCGTCAAGGTGGCGAACGAGGTGCGCAAGCTGCTGCCCAGGCTGTCCAAGCAGGCACCGGGCGGCGCCCAACTGCACGTGATCTACGACCGCTCGGTGTTCATCCACCAGTCGATCAACGACGTCACCTGGACCCTGCTCGGCGCCATCGGCCTCGTCATCATCGTGATCTTCCTGTTCCTGCGCAACGGCAGCGCCACGCTGGTCACCGCGCTGGCCCTGCCGACCTCGCTGATCGGAACCTTCGCGGTGATGTACCTGCTGGGGTTCAGTCTCGACAACCTCTCGCTCATGGCTTTGACGCTGGCCGTCGGCTTCGTGGTGGACGACGCCATCGTGGTCCAGGAAAACATCGTGCGCCACATGGAAATGGGCCACAAGCCGCTCGAGGCGGCGCTGCTCGGAAGCCGCGAAATCAGCTTCACGGTCCTGTCGATGACGCTTTCGCTGGTGGCCGTCTTCATCCCGATTTTGTTCATGGGCGGCGTCATCGGGCGCCTGTTCAGCGAATTCGCGATCACCATCGCGATCGCGATCCTGCTCTCGGGCGTCGTCGCGCTGACGCTCACGCCGATGCTGTCCGGACGCGTGTTGCGTCCGCCGCGCACGCACGGGCGCTTCTACCAGGCCAGCGAGCGGATCTTCGACCGCCTTCGGGACGGCTACGTCGACAGCCTGACCTGGGCGGTGAGGCACTGGAAGCTCACGATCGGCTTCGCCGTCGGCATCCTCGCCCTCTCGGGCTTGCTGTTCGTGGTGGTACCCAAGGGCTTCATCCCGAGCGAGGACACCAACGTCGTGTTCGGGCATATCGAAGGCCCCCAGGGCATGTCTTTCGAGGACATGCTGCCGCGGCAGAACCAACTGCTGAGGAAGGCGCTGGCGATCCCCGGCATTTCCGGGATCATGTCGAGCGTGGGGCAGGGACACGGCGGCACGAGCAACCAGAGCGGCGGCTTCATGATGATCGGGCTCAAGCCGCGGGACGACAGGGCCCTGGGTGCCAACGCCATCGCCCAGAAGCTGCGCCGGGATGCCCAGCAGGTCCCCGACCTGCAAGGCTTTTTCGGCAGCCCCCCGGCCATCAATACCGGGACCGGCGGCGGCTCGGGGAACTACAACTACATCCTGCAGGGCTCGGACCTGAAGGAGCTGCAGACAGCGGCCGAGAACCTACAAGGCAAGATGAAGCAGATTCCCGGCATCGCCGGCGTGGACACCGACCTGCAGCTCAGCAACCCGCAGATCAACATCCATATCCTGCGCGACAAGGCCTCGGCACTGGGCGTCAGCCCCGAGGCGATCCAGAACACCCTGCTCACCGCCTACGGCGGCCAGCAGGTAAGCACCATCTACGGCGCCACCGACAACTACTACGTGATCCTGGAACTGGCGCCGCAATACCAGCAGAACATCAACGCGCTCGATGCCCTGTACGTGCCGGGGCGCAACGGCAGGCTGGTGCCGCTCGCGAGCATCGCGAACATCACCCCCGGCGTCGGGCCGTTGAGTATCAGCCACTACCAGGAACTGCCCTCGGTGACGTTGTCTTTCGACCTCCAGCCCGGCGTGTCGCTCGGCTCGGTAACCAGCAAGATCAACCGGCTGGCGGCGGAGACGCTGCCCTCGGACGTCACGGGCAGCTTCTCGGGCAGCGCGCAGATCTTCCAGCAGTCGCTGAGTACGCTGCCGATCCTGCTCATCATCACGATCCTGGTGATCTACATGGTGCTCGCGATCCTTTACGAGCACTTCGTGCATCCGGTCACGATCCTGACCGTGCTGCCGCTCGCCATCTTCGGCGCCCTTATCGCGCTGTTGCTAACCAACCAGGAACTCGATCTGTTCAGCTTCGTAGGCGTGATCCTGCTGGTGGGCCTGGTGAAGAAGAACGGCATCATCATGGTGGACTTCGCGATCGACGCCAGGCGCAACAAGGAAATGGCCGCGGCGGATGCCATCATCGAAGCCTGCCGCATCCGCTTCCGCCCGATCATGATGACGACGGTCGCCGCCATCCTCGGCGTGCTGCCGATCGCCATCGGCTTCGGGGCGGGCTCCGACGCCCGCCGGCCGCTGGGTGTCGCCGTCGTCGGGGGGCTGCTGTTCTCACAGTTCCTGACGCTGTACGTGACGCCCGCCTTTTACGTCGCGATGGAGCACCTCAGCGCCCGGCTGCGCCGGCGCCGCGCCGTGACCGCCCAGTGATAGAATCGCCAAAAGATCGGTAACGGAATACCACCCACAGGCTTTGGCCGGGAGGGCGCTGGTGCGGAATACCGATATCAAGAAACCGGACTACTTCCACAAGGTAGTGGATTGCCAGTGGGCCTGCCCCACTCATACCAACGTCCCGGAATACATTCGCATGATCGCCGCGGGGCGCTATACCGACGCCTTCATGCTCAACTGGTACTCCAACGTCTTCCCCGGCATCCTGGGGCGCACCTGCGACCGCCCGTGCGAGCCCGCCTGCCGCCGGGGGCGCGTGGAGAAGGACCCCGTCGCGATCTGCCGCCTCAAGCGCGTGGCGGCCGACCTCAAGGGCGAGTTCGGGCACCTGCTGCCGGAGGTGCCGAAAAAGAAGAACGGCAAGCGCATTGCGCTGATCGGTGCCGGACCCGCGTCGCTTACCGTGGCTCGCGACCTGCTGCCGCTCGGCTACGAATGCGTGCTCTTCGAGCAGGAGACGCTCGGCGGCGGCATGATGCGCAGTCAGATCCCCGCCTTCCGCCTGCCGGTGGAGGTGCTCGACGAGGAGGTGAACCTGGTCCTGGACATGGGCGTCGAGTGCCGCTTCGGCCGGCGCATCGACAGCCTCAAGGCGGTCCTGGACGAGGGGTTCGACGCCGTTTTCATCGGCACCGGCGCGCCGCGCGGGCGCGACCTCGACATCCCGGGCCGCGCCGAGGCGGCCGACAACATCCACATCGGCGTGGACTGGCTCGCGAGCATCGCCTTCGGACACACCACGAAGGTCGGCAAGCGCGTGGTGGTGGTCGGCGGCGGCAACACGGCGATGGACTGCTGCCGCAGCGCCCTGCGCATCGGGGGCAAGGACGTTGTCGTCACCGTGCGCAGCGGCTTCGAGGAGATGAAGGCGCACCCGTGGGAAAAGGAAGAGGCCATGGCCGAGGACATCCCCATCCTCAACTGGCACAACCCGCATTCGTTCGTGGTGAAGAACGGCAAGCTCACCGCCATGACCTTCGACAAGGTGCGTGCCGAGTACACCGACGGCAAACGGAAATTGATACCCACGGGCGAGCGCGTGGAAATTCCCTGCGACGACGCCCTGCTCGCCATCGGCCAGGATCCGGTATTCCCGTGGATCGAACCGGAACTCGGCATCGAGATCGGCAAGTGGAGCCTGCCCAAGCTCGACCCGATCACGTTCGAATCCACGCGCCCGGGCGTGTTCTTCGGCGGCGACGCCGCGCTCGGCCCGGACAACATCGTCTCCGCCGCGGCGCACGGCCATGCCGCCGCCATCTCCATCGATCTCTATTGCCACGGCAGGGACCAGCACACGGACCGCCCGCCGCAGGGGATGAACCTGGTCAGCCAGAAGATGGGCATCCACGAGTGGAGCTACGGCAACGACTACGACGAGGCGAAGCGCGTCGTGGTGCCGCACGCGAAGAAATCCGCCGCGCTCGCCAACATCCGGGTCGAGGTCGAGCTGGGTTACGACGTCGGGCGGGCGATCGAGGAAGCCGGGCGCTGCCTGAACTGCGACGTGCAGACCGTGTTCACGCCGAAGCTGTGCATCGAGTGCGACGCCTGCGTGGACATCTGCCCCATGGACTGCATCAACTTCACCGCCAACGGCGAGGAAGCGGAACTGCGGGCGCGCCTCCGCGTCCCCGCCGAAGACGATTCGCAGGACGTCTACGTCGACGGGCCGCTCCCGACCGGGCGCATCATGGCCAAGGACGAGAACCTGTGCCTGCATTGCGGGCTGTGCGCCGAGCGCTGCCCGACCGGAGCATGGGACATGCAGAAGTCGACTGTTCATCTGCCGCAGGCGGGTGGGCTTTGTCATGAATAGGGACGGAGTGCAGCTCCGCTGCAGGTTATTTGTCG
>JBJKSR010000303.1:0-9976 GCA_046703965.1 Gammaproteobacteria bacterium
CCGATCGCTGCGGTGAACTGGCGCGCCTGCACGAGCGCGTTCTGCCCGGTGTGCCCGTCGAGCACGAGCAGGGTTTCGTGCGGGGCGCCCGGGTCGTGGCGGGCCAGCACCCGGCGCAGCTTGGCCAGTTCGGCCATGAGGTGGTCCTGGGTGTGCAGGCGGCCCGCGGTATCGATGATCAGCACATCGGTGCCTCGCGCGTGCGCCGCCTGCCAGGCGTCATAGGCCACGGCGGCCGGGTCGGCGCCGGCGCCCTGGGCCACCACCGGCACGCCTTCGCGCTCGCCCCAGTGCTGCAACTGTTCGACGGCGGCGGCACGGAAGGTGTCGCAGGCGGCGAGCATCACGCTGTGGCCCTCGGCGCGCAGGCGGTGCGCCAGCTTGGCGATGGTCGTGGTCTTGCCGCTGCCGTTGACCCCGGTGACCAGGATCACGAATGGTCGCGCGGCCGGGTCGATGCGAAGCTCCGGGACCGCAGGGGAGAGCAGGGCTTCGAGCTGCGCGCGCACCGCGCTGGAAACGAGTTTCCCGTCGCGGGCCGCGCGCTCGGCTGCCGCCACGATGTCCATGGTGGCGGCGACGCCCACGTCGGCCATGAGCAGGCGCGTTTCCAGGGTCTCGGCATCGAAGGTTTCGTCGTCGGCGGCGAGCGGCTGACCCTGTCTGAGGCGCGCGCGCAAGCGCTCGAACAGTCGTGACGGCATGGCATCCAGGAGGCAGGACGACGCCGATATCCTAGCAGGCCGCGACGTCCCGGGGTCCGGCGATTGCTGCGGCGGGCGACGAAAATGGCGGGCGGCTTGCGCCGCCCGCCGTGTCAGGTGCTTTCGGTCAGGGTTGCTGCACCACGTTGGGGAAGGCAATGTCCATCGTCTCCCCGTTCGGCGGACCGCCGGTACTGGGGCAGCCGGGGACGCCGGGGAGGCAGCCGGAGGCGAACACGGCCATCTCCAGCTGCATCTGCTGGGTCACGGTGGCGCTCGCACTGGTGGTGCCGGGGTCGATGATCGAGCCGTGCGAGCCGGCCGTGAACTTCACCACGCCCCGGATACCGTTGGTATCGACGGTCGTCTGACCGTACTGGGTCAGGCCCATGGCGTTGATGAGCAGATCCTCGGTCCAGTTGGGCACGACCTGGTCGGGCGGGTTGCTGGAATTGCCCACTACCTCCGTCATGTTGATGGGGATGTTGCTTGCAGCCTGCTTCGCATAGTTCAGAGGATCGCCCGAGTCGACCACGGTCTGCGCCCACTGGAAGAAATATTCGTACGGGAGGGTGCCGGGCGTCAGCCCTTCCTGCGCCAGACCCTGCCGGATCTCGGGTCCGAAGGTGGGCGATGTCTCCAGCAGGTACGCGACCTTGCCGCCCGGCTCCGACAACGTGGCCGAGCGTACGTCGATGCTCGTGCCGTAGCCCGGGATCTTGGGGACCTCCGCGAGGTACGGGACGCCGACGATGGAACCGAGCGAAAGACTCGAGAAGTACGTGTCCATGGCGTTGAACTTCTCGGTGGTCGGCACGCCCCCGCTCAGGGTCGTGAACTGCACGGTAGGCAGGGTCTCCGTCAGGTGCAGCAGGTCGGCGACGGATTCGCGCAGGTTGTCGCGGCTGGTGAGCAGGTAACCGAGATTGATGAAGTAGGTGCCCGAGGGCGCGATCGAGGTGCCCGGCGCCGGCGGGTTGCTCGTCAGCCCCGTGGGCAGGTTGAAGGTGCGTTCCCCGGTAACCAGGCTCTTGTCGGTCTGGGCCACCAGCTGGTTCTCGTAGAACGGGTTGCTCTTGTTGGTCACGCCGTGCAGCGGCAGGTCGATGGCAATGGTGGCGACGCCGAACTCGGCGAAGGTGTCGGCCACCGCCAGGTCGTCGAGGCGGTCGCGGGTGATGCCGTGCTGGAAGATCGCCACCGGCCAGCCGTTGGTCGGGTATGTCCCGCCCTGCTGGAAGTAGGGCGAGCCCTGAGCGGGAATGGTCATGATCACCGGCACGGAGACGGTGCCGGTGGGCACGGCCTTGGTGTTGTAACGGGTCAGGAAGCTGCCGTTCTTGCCTGTCCAGTACTGGGTCAGCGCCGGCAGCGGGTTGCTGGCGGTGGGAATGCCGGAGTAGTAGGGGATCGTGAGTTTGCCCACGAACACTTCGGCGTAACCCTTGAGCTGGGAGTCGAAGTAGCTGGTGGTATGGCCCAGGTCCTGGAAGGCGATTGCCCCGGGCGCGGCACTGGCGGCTATCGCGGCGAGCACGTCGCCCTCGGACTGCGTCGACAGGGTCCAGATCATGCTCACATTGGCGGGGTTGATGCCGCCGGCCTGCTGTGCCGCACCGAGCATCGCCTCGAACAGGGGTTCCACCTGGGCCAGCGTCGGGTCGGAGGGCGTGGTACCCGAGGCGATGTCCTGCTTCAATTCGGCGAACTGGGGCGAGGCCTGGGCAGGGTCGCCGCTGGTGTCCTTGATGCCGTTGGTAACCACCACCATGTAGGACTGGTTTGCGCCCAGCGTTCCGGTCGGGGTGATTTCGAGTACCGACGGGTCGGCGGCGGACAGGCTCAACGTATAGTCCGTGCCCTCGGTGAGCAGGCCGTTGACGCCGGTGACCGCGTAGCCCTGCTGCGGGTCGGTGGTGACGGAGAACACGAAGACGTTACCGGAGAGCGTGGAGGGGTCGAGGGGCTTGCTGAATTGTTCCGTGATGGGCGCCGTACTCGAGAATCCGTCGAGCGTGTTGATCGCAACCAGCGGATTGGAGTAATCGGTGGGATCGGGCAATCCCTGGATGTTGACGGTTCCGTCGTTCGACCCGATGAAGTAAAGATCGTTGGGGAACGGCAACTGGTACCCGGTGGTAGAGAGATAGAAGTTGGCATGGAAACCGGCGGTCGGGCTGGGACTGGGGGGCGGGTTGCTGCTTTTGACCCCGCAGCCGGCGAGCAGGGCAAGCGAGGCGATCAGAACCAGGGGAATCCGTTTCAGCATGGCGCCATCCTCCACTAAGGGTCGAGTACGCACCGCTTCGCGGCACGCGAACCAATCAAACGTATGAAAGTAAAGCACGAACTGGCGCTCAGTGCAATGCTTTCCGCGGTCCGGGCCCGCCGTTTGGCGCGCGCGATGCAGCCCGGGTTCCCCGCCGGTGCCGGAGAAAGTGCCCGGGCGCGGATGTTTGGATGCTCAATCGGCGTCCGCGTCGGCCTTCTCGCCCTCGCTCAGCGGGCCGTCGCCCACCGTAACCCAGCGGCCATGACGCAGCGTTTTCACCATCACCTTCTCGCCGTCGCCGTCGTCATGGTAGGCCACGTACGGATGCCCCCGCCGCGAAATGACGAACGACAGGCCCCCGGCTTCGCCCTTCGACATGCCGGGCTGCCCGACCCGCCGCCAGCGCTTGCCGCCGAATTTCATCACGCTCGCGCCATCGTGAACTTCGTCCTGGTAGGCAAAGTACGGTGTGCCGTGCGGACCGAAGGCCAGTGTGCCGAATTCGGCTTCGCCCCGCGTGAACCAATCGTCGCCCACGAATGCCCAGGCGGGTCGGTCATAGCGCTTGACGGAGGCGGGGTGGTCGTGGCCGCCGTCCTCGTAGGCGACGTACGGCTTGCCGCCGGGGGCCAGCGCCAGGTCCACGAACAGTGCGGTTCCCGCGGAAAACCCGGCGTTGCCCAGGAGTTCCCACTGCTTGCCGTTGAAGCGCTGCACCGCGATGCCCATGTGCACGTCGTGCATGTCCTGATAGGCCACGTAGGGTGTGCCGCCGGCGGCGATGGCCAGCGAGACGTACCGGGCCTCGCCCGGAGAGAGGCTTGGGCGCCGCCCGACCGGGATCCACTGCCCCCCTGTGAAGCGTTCGACCCGCAGGCGGCCGGGGGCGGCCGGGCTGAATTCTTCGTAGGCGGCATAGGGTGTGCCGTCGGGTGCGACGGCCAGGGCGACTTATTCGGCCTCGCCGGCCGAGAACCCGGCATGCCCCAGCGTCCGCCACCGGCCGTCGTCCAGCGTCCTGACGGTGATGCGGCCGCGGCCGCCGCGGCTGAAGTCCTGGAAGGCAATGTAGAGTGTGCCACGGGGGCCCGCGGCCAGGGCGATGTAGTGGGCGTCGTTCGGCGAAGCGGCACCGTGCCCCGCCTGGCCCCAGTCATGCCCGTCGAACCGCTTGACGATTGCCCGATCGCCTTCCCGGTAGGCGGCGTAGAGCGTTCCGTCGGGCGTCACCGCCAGTGCCGTGCGGTCGGCGACTTCGTCGGGTGGCTCGCGGCCGGCGCCGGCACGCCAGATGTGCTCGGCGGTGATCGTTACCGTATCCTTGAGTCCGCTGCCGTCCAGGCTCAGCTCGAGACGGTAGGCCCCGTCCGCATCGGGCGTGAATCCGGCGTGGGCCGTATCGGCGCCATGCAGCGTGGCTCCGCTGCCCGCGGGGCGGGAAAGGAATGTCCAGTGATACCGCGGGTTCGGCGCATTCGATACCGCCCGCAGCCGGACGGGGTGGGCGCCTTGTACCGTGCGGTCGTGGCCGGCGTCGACGGCGAGGCGCGAGGTGACCTTGACCTCGGCACCGGCTTTCCTGCCCTTGGAGTTCATGGTCAGCCGCAAGGTGTATACGCCGGCCACGTCCGGCGTGATGGTGGCGGTCTGGCTGTTGCTCCCGGCGATGTCGGCCCGGGTCAGGCGGCTCGCCTCCGGTTTCGATACCAGCGACCACCGATAGATCGCGTCGGGGGCGTCGGACGAGGCAAACAGGTGCACGGGCCGGCTTCCGAGCACCGTCCTGTCGGCGCCGGCGCTGACCCGCACCGGGCCGGAAGCGCCGGCGTTGCCCCCACGATGGCCGGAGCCGCAGGCACTCAGTGCAATGCACAGTGCAGCGGCACAGACGGCGGCAAAGACGCGGGGAACTCGGTTGTGCATCATCGGTCGGCTCCGTTCGGGGACATGGCGCGGCCTGCCGGACAGGGAACTCTACATTAAATACGTGGCTCGCAGGAGCGCAGTGTCCCCTTTTCGTGGCCTGGAGCAGGGCGACCGGGCGTCGTTGATAATACCCGGGAGGGGGCGATGCGGTCGGGAAGCCGGGACAGGAAATCTATGCGCAGACGTGGCGGAGAATTGAGAATCGTCGGCGGCGCCTGGCGCAGCCGGCGCATTCGTTTCCCCGGTGCCGCGCAATTGCGGCCTACCCCCGATCGCGTGCGCGAGACCGTGTTCAACTGGCTGGGTCCGTGGGTCGAGGGGCGCCGGGTGCTGGATCTGTTCGCCGGCAGCGGCGCAATGGGGTTCGAGGCCCTGTCGCGGGGCGCGGCCGAGGTGGTCTTCGTGGAACGTTCCCGCGTGGTGGCTGCGGCCCTGAAGGAGAACGCGGCCGTGCTGGGCGCGGCCGGCGCCTCGGTGGTATGTGCCGACGCCCTGGACTTCCTGGATCGGGCGGGAGACGGCTTCGATCTGGCATTCATCGATCCGCCCTATTCGAGCCGTCTCATGCAGCCGGCCCTCGATCGGCTCGTGTCACGCGGCCTGCTGCGCAAAGGGGGATACATATACGTTGAATATTCGGCCCACCTCGATCCGACGGACCCGGGCCTGATCGTTCCCGCGGAGTTGTCCGTCTACCGGAGTCTTCTGGCCGGCACGGTGCGCGCCTGCCTGCTCCGGTGAGAGCCACAGGGGAACGTATTCATTCGCGCGGGGCTTTCCCCCCGAAGTCAAACCAAAAAACGTGGAATGGCGATTTTTCAAATACTTATGAAATGCATCCCGTTGCGGGAGATGAGGGCGGACAAGGCGGGTTGGTGAATAAACGGTGAATAAAAACCGGCCCCGCCGGGCGTTATTCCGGGGTTTCCGGATGCAAAGCGTGTTGACTTTTCCCGATAACCCGCTATGTTTAAAAGCACAATACGTCAGAAAAATCGGACAGAAGTTTGAAGGGAAAGTTCCATACGTTTAACGCGGAAAATTGCGAATCGGTCCAGGAACTGGCAAGCCGGGTAGGTTTGTGCGTCTCTTGACCGTGCCGACAGGAGGATTCGCCGCGGAACGGCGTGTGGAGAGTGTTTAGAAGAATTTCAAGGAGACATTGATGATGAACCGGAAATTTGCAGCTGCGCTCAGCGCATTCGCCATGGCGGTGGTCTTTTCGGCGACCGCGTTTGCGCAACCTGGCCAGGTATCGTCCCCGGTCAGGATCGAGAAGGCGACGCGTTTCGCCCGCACGATGCCCCTGCGCGACATGCAGTACCTGGGTTTGCCTCCCATCCTGCGTCGCGCGATCGGCGACCGTTCGATTTCCGCCGAGCAGATCGCGAAACTGCGCGAGAAGCTGGTCAAGAGCGGCCTGCTTCGCCCGCTGGGCTCGAAGATCGTGCTTCCTCTGGAACGCAAGCCGCCCGCGCTCAGCCGGCTGCGCCGAGTGCAGGACAAGGCGCTGCAAAGCTCGCTCCCGTCGAGCCGTCGGCCCGATAGCTTCACGACCCCGGGCTTTGGCTTCGACGGGTTGGGCGCCAGCACCGGATCCGGTTCCGGCTTCACGCCGCCCGACACCAACGCGGCGGTCGGACAGAACTACATCGTGGAAACGGTGAACGTGGAGTTTGGCGTATACGACAAGACCAACGGCAATCTCGTCATGGGGCCGGTCAATATCACCAACCTGTGGTCCTCGATGGGCGGCGATTGCCTTAACGACGGCACCAGCGACCCGATCGTCAACTATGACCAGATCTCTCATCGTTGGCTGATCAGCCAGATCACCACCAACGGTTCCCCCAACTACCACTGCATAGCGATTTCCCAGACCAACGATCCCACGGGGGCCTACTACGTGTATGCCTTCGCGATTACGTCGGGCTTGCCCGATTACCCGAAGGTCGCCGTATGGCCGGGCTCGTATCTCGCCACGTTCAACGACTTCAACCCGTCTTTCGACGGCGTCGACTTCGTCGCCTATGACGCAACCGCCATGCAGAATGGCGACCCGAACGCACAAATGGTCGAGTTCACCGAGAGCAGCAACGCCTATTCCGATCTTCCCGTCGAGGTCGACGGTTCGGCGATGCCGCCGTCGGGCTCGCCCGGGCTGTTCGTCAACTACATCAGCCCCAACCTGTATGGCAGCGGGGCGCCGTACGGTCTCGAGGTCTGGTCGATGAACGTGGACTGGTCCAACCCGTCCGCGGCGACGCTGACCGACGACGGCAACCTGGCGGTGGACCCGTTCACCGACTATGTCTGCGGCGGTAACCGTACCTGCATCCCGCAGGCCAGCAGCTCGCAGACGCTCGACGCGATTACGGATCGCCTGATGTATCGCGCGGTCTACCGCAACTTCGGCAGCCACCAGGCGATCCTGGCCATGCACACCGTCGGTGCCGATAGCAGCGGCAATCCGCCGACCGGCGAGCGCTGGTATGAACTGCGTGCGCCTTCGGCGAGTACCTCGCCCACGGCGTGGTCGGTTTACCAGCAGGGTACCTACGCGCCCTCCGACGGCAACAGCCGCTGGATGGGCTCGATCGCTTTCGATCACTCGGGCGACGTCGCCATGGGCTTCAGTGAATCCGGCCCCTCGCAGGATCCGGAAATCGCCTATACCGGCCGCCTGTCCGGCGATCCGCTGGGTCAGATGACCCAGCCCGAGACGGTGATGCAGGCGGCGGGCGGAGCGGATACCGGACCCTATGCCCGCTGGGGCGACTACACTTCGATGCAGATCGATCCCACCGACGATTGCACCTTCTGGTATGCCAACCAGTACTGGGCGACTACGGGCGACTCGTTCTCGTGGTCCACCCACATCGGGTCGATGAAGTTCACGAGCTGCACTCCGGGACCCCAGGGTACGCTCTCCGGCACGGTGACCGATGCCGGGAGCGGCTCGCCGATCGCGAATGCGACCATTACGATCAACCCGGGCAACATCAAGACCGAGACGGCAAGCGACGGCACGTACTCGATCCAGCTTGCCACGGGCAGCTATACCGTCGCCGCGTCCGATTTCGGCTACCAGTCCGGAAGTGCCTCGGTGACGATCAGTGATGGCCAGGCTACAACCCAGGATTTCCAACTGGTGGCCACGGCGACATCCACGCTCTCGGGCCACGTGACGGACGGCTCCGGGCATGGCTGGGGCCTGTATGCCGAGGTCAAGGTCAGCGCGGCCGGTTTCGGCCAGGTCGCCGACCTCTGGACCAACCCGTCCACGGGGGCCTATAGCGTCAGCCTGCCGACCGGCACCACGTATTCCATGACCGTCACACCGGTACTGGATGGCTACAATCCGGGCGCCGCGACCGTGACGCTTTCGGGCGACACGACCCAGAACTTCGCCTTGACGGTAACCGGTGCGTGCACGGCGCCGGGATATCAGATCACCGGACTGCATGCGGACTTCAACGGCACCTTCCCGCCGAGCGGATGGACCGTGACGCATACGCCCAGTGACAGCGTCATGTGGATTGCCAGCGCGAACGAGCCGTTCGATAACGGCAATTACACCGGCGGAACGGGTAGTGCGGCCGATGCCGACAGCAATGTCTTCGGCCCCGCCGCGGGGTCCTACGACACGTCGCTGATCTCCCCGCCGATCCCCGTTTCGGCCCTGAGCGGCAGTTCGATGCTGACCTACAAGGCCAACTTCGTCGTCTACAGCAGCGAAGCGCTCGATCTGGATATCAGCACCGACGGAGGAAGCACGTGGACCAACGTGACGCACTGGACAACCACTCATGGCACGTTGTACGGCACGCCGGGTGTGAATGTCTCGGTCGACCTGGCGTCATACCTGCCGGCCTCGGGTGATTTCCAGTTGCGTTGGCGCTATTACAATCCGTCCGGCGACTATGATTGGTATGCCCAGGTCGACGACGTGCTGCTTGGCAGTTGCGTACCCGTCAGCGGCGGGCTGGTCTACGGCCAGGTCACCGACGACAATACGGGCAACGGCCTCGTGGGCGCCACGGTCAGCGACGACGCGGGCGGCAGTACCACGACGCATGTGAACAGCGCGGATCCCAACCTGCCGGTTGGTTCCTACCTGTACTTCGTGCCGTCCGGCACCCATGTGTTGACCGCCAGCGACAACAATTACACGGATGCGACCGCGCAGGTCGCGGTGGTCGACAACAGTGTGTTGACGCAGAACTTCTCGCTGAAGGCCGGGATGCTGTCGATCAGTCCCGCCAGCATCACCCGGAACGTGATGGTCAACACGCCGACGACCGCCAGTTTTGCACTCAGCAATACCGGTACGGGGGCGGCTCGCTATCGCGTCATCCCGATCGATGCGACGCCACCGGGCACCTCGCCCGCCGTGGCCAACAGCGGCGTGCCGAAGCACCTCGTGCCCGGCCACTACAGCCCGCTCAGCCTGACTGCGCTTGCCAGGCAAGGCTTCAAGCCGAGCGTGCAGGGCGGGGCCGCCCGGAACTTCGGTAGTGCCAACGGCTCTGCCGGAGCAGCCTGGACGGCGGTCGCTCCGATGTACCTGCCGCTGCTGGACACCTGCAGTGCAACCGACCAGTCCACCGGCGACGTCTACGTGATCGGTGGCGCCAGTGCCGGCGCGGCGACGGCGTCGGTCTTCATGTACGATCCGACCACCGACAGCTGGAGTCCGAGGGCCACGCTGCCCAACGGGCCCCTGCAGAAGGCCGCCTGCGCGTTCATGAACGGCAAGGTGTATGTCACCGCGGGCTGGATTCGTCCGGCAACAACTCCGCCGCGCTCTACATCTACGATCCGGCCACGGATAGCTGGTCGATGGGGACCGCCATGCCGTCGTCCCCGGGCGGTGCGGCGGCCGGCGTGGCGTTGAACGGCAAGTTCTACGTCATCGGCGGTTGCGCGAACAGCTCGAGCTGCCCGGGTACCGCCAGCGTCGAGGTGTACGATCCGTCGACCGACTCCTGGAGCACGGCCGCCGATTACCCGACGGCCGTCTCCTGGCAGGCCTGCGCCGGGATCACCACGCTCTCCAGCAGGATCTACTGTG
>JBJKSR010000304.1:0-2688 GCA_046703965.1 Gammaproteobacteria bacterium
ATCCATGGAAACCCGACCCGCCAGCGGCACGCGCTGTCCCCGTACCAGCACCATTCCCTTGGCTGCGCCCCGCCAGGGATAACCGTCGCCGTAGCCGATGCTGACGATGCCGATGCGGCAGTCGCGCGGCGCCTGCCACGTCGCCCCGTAGCCCACTGACTCCCCGGCCGCCACGTCCTGGATGCTCAGCAGCCGCGCCCCCAGGGTCAACGCGGGGCGCAGGCCGAAGTCCTCGCCGTTGCGCTCCAGCATCGGCGAGACGCCGTAGAGCATGAGGCCGGGCCGCACCCAGTCGAGGTGCGTGGACGGGTGCAATAGCACCCCGGCGCTGTTGGCCAGGCTGGCCGGGCTGCCGGGAAAACGCTCGCGCACACGCTCGAAGACCGCCATCTGCCGATCCGTGTCATCGCGTTCGGGTTCGTCGGCGCAGGCCAGGTGGCTCATGACGCCGGGCGTGCCGACGCCAAGCGCGGCCAGGCGGTCGCGGACCTCGCCCGCCTTCTCCGGCGGGAATCCCAGCCGGTGCATGCCACTGTCGAACTTGGCCCACACGCGGCGGATACCGTCCACGCCGTCACGTTCGAGCAGCCGCAACTGCCAGTCGTCATGGACAACGATCTCCAGCTTGCCGGCGCGTGCGGTCGCCAGCTCGCGGCCGTCGAACATGCCTTCCAGTACCAGGACGTTGGCGTGCGGGTCGAGTGCGCGCACCTCGAGCGCCTCGTCCATGCATGCCACCGCGAAGCCGTCCGCAGCGGAAAACGCATCGACGGTGTTGTCCAGCCCGTGGCCGTAGGCGTCGGCCTTGACCACGGCGTAGACGCGGCTGCCGGGCGCCCGTGCGCGAACCACCGCCAGGTTGTGCGCGAGCGCGGCCGTGTTGACCGTGGCGACGACACGTCTCACGTGGCGACAACCCATCTCAATGGAAGCTCTCGGGCAGCGCCGCCTCCTCGGGGATGAAGTTCTCGAAGCGCGTGTAGCGCTCGCGGAACGTGGCGCGGATAGTCCCCGTGGGGCCGTTTCTCTGCTTGGCGATGATGATCTCGGCCAGGCCCTTGTCCGGGCTGTTCTCGTTGTAGTACTCGTCGCGGTAGAGCATCACGATCACGTCGGCGTCCTGCTCGATGCTGCCCGACTCGCGCAGGTCGCTCATCACCGGGCGCTTGTTGGGGCGCTGCTCGACACTGCGGTTGAGCTGCGAGAGCGCCACGATCGGCACGCCGAGTTCCTTGGCGAGCCCCTTGAGCGAACGCGAGATCTCGGAGATTTCCGTCGCGCGGTTCTCGCGCGTGCCGGGCACCTGCATGAGCTGCAGGTAGTCGATGACGATCAGGGCCAGTTCCGGTTGCTCGCGCTTGAGGCGCCGGGCACGGGTACGCAGTTCGGTCGGCGACAACCCCGGCGAGTCGTCGACGAACAGCGGCGCGCCGTTCATCAGCTCGATCACGGAAGTAACGCGCGGCCATTCCGATTCCTCGAGGTTGCCCGTACGCAGCCGGCCCTGGTCGATGCGGCCCAGCGAGGAGAGCATGCGCATGGTGAGCTGCACCGCGGGCATTTCCATGCTGAAGATCGCGGTCGGCAGCTTCTCGCCCACCGCCACGTGCTCGGCGATGTTCATCGCAAGCGCCGTCTTGCCCATCGAGGGTCGGCCGGCGATGATCACCAGGTCGCCTGATTGCAGACCGGCGGTGCGGTCGTCGAAGTCATTCAGGCCGGTCGACACGCCGGTGATGTGGCTCTTGGAATGTTGTAACTGGTCGAGGCGGTCCACGGCCTCGGTGAGCAGCGAGCGGATCCGCTTGAAGCCCTGGCCGCGGCGGTTGCCCCGCTCGGCGATCTCGAAGACCCGGCGCTCGGCCTCGTCGATCAGCTCGACCAGCGAACGGCCCTCGGTCGCGAAGGCCGCGCCGGCGATGTCGCCGCCCGCCCTGACCAGCGCGCGCAGCATCGCGCGCTCGGCCACGATGTCGCCGTAGGCCTTGACGTTGGCGGCGGAGGGAATGTCCTGCGACAGACCGATCAGGTAGGCCAGCCCGCCCGCCCCCTCCAGCTCGCCGCGCGCACCCAGCCAGTCGCTGATGGTGACCACGTCGAAGGGCGCGGCGCGCTCGGCATGGTCCTCGATCGCGGCGAAGATGAGCTGGTGGTCGCGGCGGTAGAAGTCGTCGACGCGGAGCCGGTCGCCGATCTCCTCCCACTTGGAGTTGTCGAGCATCAAGCCGCCGAGCACCGCGCGCTCGGCTTCCACCGAGTGCGGTGGCACCTTCAGCCGTGCAACGGCCTGGTCAGCCCCTTCGGCCCGCTCGGCCACGGGGCGGGTCCTTACTCCTCGGCGACGACCGCGATCGTCACGGTCGCGTCGACGTCGGTGTGCAGGTGGATGCCGATCTCGAACTCGCCCAGCTCATGAATCGGGCCGGTGTCCGGCATGCGAACCTCCTTGCGTTCGATCTCGTGACCGGCGGCGACCAGCGCGTCGACCACGTCGGTCGTGCCGACCGAACCGAACAGCTTGCCCTCCTCGCCCGCACGCGCCCGCACCTCGAAGCGCTGGCCGTCCAGGGCCTTGCGCCGGATCTCGGCCTTGGCCAGCTCGTCCTTGACCTGCGCCTCGTACTCGGCGCGGCGCTTCTCGAATTCGGCCAGGTTCCCGGCAGTGGCCGGCACGGCCTTGCCCTGGGG
>JBJKSR010000305.1:0-2895 GCA_046703965.1 Gammaproteobacteria bacterium
AATAATTCTCGCGGAGTCGGATGGATCGCCGGTAAGAGGTTTCTCGCAGTGACACTACGGCGCAACGAAAGAACAACTCTCGCCAGGGCGCCAAGACCGCAAAGGAAGACGGAATCTCGCAGAGACGCGAAGGAACAGGAGAATCTTTCTCTTCCTCGCTCGAGAAGCGAGGCAGGAGAAGCCGGAGGATAATTCAAAAGACGATCGCGGCTGAAGCCGCTCGTACAGAAAAATGCCCTTAGATCCCTTTGCGTCTTTGCGCCTTTGCACCTTTGCGAGAGAAATCGCAAGTCTTTTCGTTGTGTCGTGGCGGCGTTGCGAGAAATTCTTCTTCCCGACGCCCCTGGCACCTTGGCGACAGCGCTCTTCGCGAAGGCCTAGTGCGCCTCGTCCCAGTTGGCGCCGACGCCGATGTCCACCACGAGCGGCACGGCCAGCTCGGCCGCCCCTTCCATGCGCGCTGCGATTTCCTTGCGCGCGATATCGGTAAAGTCCTCGGCCACCTCGAACACCAGCTCGTCATGCACCTGCATGATCAGCGTGGCCGGCACTGCGTCCCCCGCGCACCATTCATGGATGGTGATCATCGCGCGCTTGATGATGTCGGCGGCCGTGCCCTGCATCGGCGCGTTGATCGCCACGCGCTCGGCGGCTTGGCGCCGCTGCCCGTTGCGGCTGTTGATCTCGGGCAGGTAAAGCCGGCGGCCGAACAGCGTCTCCACGTACCCGTCGCGCCGTGCCTGCTCGCGGGTGCTGTCCATGTAATGGCGCACACCGGGATAGCGATCGAAGTAGCGCTCGATGTAATCCTCGGCGTCGCCGCGCGGAATGCCGAGTTGGCGGGCCAGGCCGAAGGCCGACATGCCGTAGATCAGGCCGAAGTTGGTGGCCTTGGCGGCACGCCGCTCCTCGCCCGTCACCTCGTCCATCGGCTTGCCGAGCACCTCCGCCGCCGTTGCGCGATGGATGTCCAGCCCCTCGGCGAAGGCCTTCCGCAGGCCGTCGTCGCCGGACAGGTGCGCCATGATGCGCAGCTCGACCTGCGAGTAGTCGGCGGCGAGCAGCACGCAGCCCGGCGGGGCAACGAACGCCTGGCGGATGCGCCGTCCTTCCTCGCTGCGCACGGGGATGTTCTGCAGGTTGGGGTCCGAGGAGGAGAGCCGCCCGGTCGAGGTGCCCGTCTGGTTGTACGAGGTATGCACCCGCCCGGTATCGGGGTTCACGCTCGCCGGCAGCTTCTCCGTGTAGGTGGAGCGCAGCTTCGAGACCTCGCGGTAGTCGAGGATCAGCTGCGGCAATTCGTGGTCGCCGGCGAGATCGACCAGCACCTTTTCCGCCGTCGAGGGCTGGCCCTTGGGCGTTTTTTGGCGTACCGGCAGGTCGAGCTTGTCGTACAGGATCTCGCCAAGCTGCGCCGGCGAACTCAGGTTGAACGCTTGCCCGGCGCAGTCCCAGGCGGCCTGCTGCAATTCGCCCATGCGCTTTTCCAGCTCGGCGCTCTGCTTCGCCAACAGGCCGGAATCGATGAGGACGCCATGGCGCTCCATCGCGAGCAGCACGGAGATGATGGGCAGTTCGATCGATTCGTAGACGGCGCAGGCCCGGGGCAGCGCCTGCAGCCTCGGCCACAGATGCTCGTGCAGGCGCCAGGTGATGTCGGCATCCTCGGCGGCGTACTGCCCCGCGTCCTCCACGGTGACGTCCTCGAAGCCGATGCGCTTGCGCCCGGTCCCCGTCACCTCGTCGTAGCTGATCGTCTTCTCCTGCAGCATACGCTCCGCCAGCGAGTCCATGTCGTGGCGCCCGCCGGTGGGGTCGAGCACATAGGACTCGAGCAGCGTGTCGTGGCGGATGCCCGCCAGCTCGATGCCGTGGTTGGCGAACACGTGGGCATCGTACTTCAGGTGGTGGCCCACCTTGCCGCGACCGGTACTCTCCAGAAGCGGACGCAGCCGCTCGAGCACGGTGTCCCGGTCGAACGGCTGCGACTGCGTGTGCGCCAGCGGCACGTAAGTCGCGTCGCCATCGGCGGTGGCGAAGGAAATGCCCACGATACGGGCACTCAGGTAATCGAGGCTCGTGGTCTCGGTGTCCACCGCGAACAGCTCGCTGCGTTCCAGGCGCGCCAGCCACGCCTCGAGTTGTTTCTCCGTCGTGACGAGTTCGTAGTCGCGTTCGGGTTGCGGCGAGTCCGCTTCCCCCAGTTCGGACAGCCAGGTCTTGAACTCGAGATCCGCATAGAGTTCACGCAGCGCCGCCGTGTCCGGCTCCGCGGCCATCAGCGCCTCGGGCCCGACGTCGAGCGCGACGTCGCACTTGATCGCGGCCAGCTCGCGCGACAGGCGGATGTCGTCCAGGCTGCCGCGCAGGCGTTCCCCGGCCTTGCCCTTGATCTCGTCGGCGTGCGCCAGCAACTCGTCGAGGCTGCCGTACTCCTGCAGCCACTTCGCGGCGGTCTTCGGCCCTACGCCGTGCACGCCCGGGATGTTGTCGGAGGTGTCGCCCATCAACGCCAGGAGATCGATGATCCGCTCCGGCGGCACGCCGAACTTCTCTTCCACGCCGCCGCGGTCGAGACGCCGGTCGCGCATCGTGTCGAGCAGCGTGATGCGGCCGTTGACCAATTGCGCCATGTCCTTGTCGCCGGTGACGATTATGTCCTCGTAGCCCGCGTTCGCGGCCTGCTGCGCGAGCGTGCCGATCACGTCGTCCGCCTCCACGCCGGACTCGATCAGCAACGGATAGCCGAGCGCGCGCACGACCGCGTGCACCGGCTCGATCTGCTGCGCGAGCTCCTCGGGCATCGGCGGACGGTTGGCCTTGTACTCGGCGTACATTTCGTTGCGGAAGGTGTCGCCCTTGGCGTCGAAGATCACGGCGACGCGATCGCAGGGC
>JBJKSR010000306.1:0-6521 GCA_046703965.1 Gammaproteobacteria bacterium
CCTCAGCTCCGCCCAGGTCGGCGCCGCGGCGAGCATCTACGTGGCCGGCGCGGTCACCGGCGCGATCCTGTTCGGCGGCTTCGCCGACCGCCACGGCCGGCGGAAGCTGTTCTTCATTACGCTCGGCCTGTATGCGACGGCGACCGTCGCCTCGGGCTTCGCGCCGAACTTCTACGTCTTTGCGGTGCTTCGCTTCCTCACCGGCGCGGGCATCGGCGGCGAGTATGCGGCAATCAACTCGGCGATCCAGGAATTCATGCCGGCGCGGCTCCGCGGGCGCATCGACCTCGCGGTTAACGGCAGCTTCTGGGTCGGCGCGGCCGCCGGCGCCGCGGGCGCGGTGCTGGTGCTCGATTCGGGGTGGGTGCCGGAGGCCTGGGGCTGGCGCGTCGCCTTCATGATCGGCGGCGTGCTCGGTTTCGTGATTCTGTTCCTTCGCCGGTACGTGCCGGAAAGTCCGCGCTGGCCGTTGCTGCACCGCCGCCGCGGCGAGGCCGGGCGCATCGTCACCGGCATCGAGTCGCGGGCCGCAGCCGTGCCGGGCAGTGGGTCGCCCGCAGCCATCACCCTCGACCCGTCGCGGCATGTCGGCTGGTTCGCCTTGTTCGGCGTGCTGCTCAGGCGTTACCCGAAGCGGGTCGTGCTCGGCCTCAGCCTGATGAGTTCGCAGGCCTTCCTCTACAACGCGATTTTCTTTACCTACGCCCTGGTGCTGACCCGCTATTACGGGGTGCACGAGGCCCGCGTGGGGCTGTTCCTGTTGCCCTTTACGGCCGGCAACTTCCTGGGCCCGCTGGTGCTCGGGCCGCTGTTCGACCGCATCGGCCGGCGGGCCATGATCACCGCGACTTATGCCGTGGCCGGCCTGTCGATTATCGTCACGGGCCTGCTGTTCCGCGCCGACGTGCTGAGCGCCGGCACGCAGACGCTGGCCTGGAGCGTGGTGTTCTTCTTCGCCTCGGCGGCGGCCAGCTCGGCCTACCTGACCGTGGGCGAAAGCTTCCCCCTCGAGGTGCGGGCCAGCGCGATCGCCTGGTTCTATGCCGTCGGCACGGCGCTGGGCGGCATCGCGGGACCGGCGCTGTTCGGTTATCTCATCGCCTCCGGCGCGCGCGGCGACGTGTTCGCGGGCTATGCGCTGGGCGGGGGTCTGATGCTGGCGGCGGCGGTCGTCGCCGGGTTCCTGGCCGTGAATGCCGAGCGCCGCTCGCTGGAGTCGGTCGCGGCGCCGCTCGCGCTGCGGCAGGACGATTAGCCGTTATTCGATGACGACCTCGGTGTCGTCGTAGCCCAGCCGCTCGAGGCGCGCGGTAAGGGCGTCCACCTGATCCACGGTGGTGTAGGGGCCGATTAGGACGCGGTACAACTTCTCGTGATCGATCCTCTTGGGCGAGATGCGGATGCTGCCGAGCTGGCGCAGCAGGAGGCGGGCGCGCATCCGCTCGGCGTTGTCGTGGTCGGCAAAGGCCCCGAGTTGCACATACAGCCGGGCGCGGTGGTGGAGCTTTTTAACCGGGAAGCTCCGGCTCACCTTGGCAATGTCCTGCGGCGGCTGTACAGAAGGCTTCGCGATGGCCTGCACTTCCACCAGCGCCGTGCCGTTGTGCACGACCCCGATGGCCTTGGCCGCCGAGAAGGACAGGTCGATGATGCGGTTGCGCACGAATGGCCCGCGGTCGTTGACCTGCACGATCGCGCTCTTCCCGCTTTCCAGGTTGGAGACCTTCACCCAGGTGCACAGCGGCAGCACCTTGCTGGCCGCGGTCATTGCGTACATGTCGTAGGTCATGCCGCTGGAAGTCAGCTTGCCGTGGAACTTCGGCCCATACCAGGACGCGATGCCGCGTTGGTCGTAGCCGCGAGCGTTATCCAGCACGTGATAGCGCTTGCCGAAGACCACGTAGCTGTCGCCCGCCTGGTTGGACGCGGGGTCGCACTTGCCGTGCGTGGATCCGACGACGGGCGGACCCGCGCTTCCGCCGTGCTCGGGAAAGCTCGCGCAACCGCCGAGTAGAAGTGCTCCGGCCGCGGCCAGGCTCAGCACGCATCGGCGGCGGAGCGAAACGCGGGCCACGTCCGGGGCCTCAGTGCGGGTTGGCGGTGAGGGCGTGCGTGCTCGACTGCGCCGCGGGGGCCGTCTCCAGGGCCGCGGCCAGCTGCGTGGCCGCCAGCGCATAGAGCGGGCTGCGGTCGTAGCTCATCAGCACCAGGAAGTTGGGCAGCCCGACCCAGTAACGGTCCTTGTTCCGCAGCTCGACCTTGACCAGGCGCACCGGCGCGGTCGATGCGACCGGCGCGTCGAAGGCGACTCCCTTCTGGCGCAGCGTGCCGGCCGTCAGCTTGTGGTCGAGCAGTGGAGCCGGGTCGAAGTCCGCGGGGATCGCGGCCGGCGCCGCCAGCGGCTCGCCGCGCCGCCACCCGTGCCGGGCGAGGTAGTTCGCCACGCTCGCGGCGATGTCGTGCCAGTTCGTGAACAGGTCGCTGCCGTGGCCATCGACGTCCACCGCGTAGTGGCGGTAGCTCGAGGGCATGAATTGTCCGGCTCCGAGCGCGCCCGCGTAGGAGGATTTGAGCCGGGCCGGGTCGAAGCCGTTGTCCCGGCACAGGACCAGGTACGCCGCCAGTTCCCTGCGGAAGAATTTGGCGCGTCGCGGGTAGCCGAAGGAAAACGTCACCAGCGCCTGCAGCGCCGAGTGCGAGCCCTCGTATTTCCCATAGAAGCTTTCCATGCCGACGAGGGCGGCGATGATCGACGGCGGCACGCCATACTTCTTCTGCGCCGCATCGAGGGCCTCGGCCTGGCGCTTGATGAAACGCTGTCCGGCCCGGATGCGCGCCGGGCGGACGAAGATGGCGCGGTATTCATACCACGGCTTGGCTTCGGCGGGGTGGTTCAGGTCGTCGATCAGCGCGGGGTTGATCGAGGTCTCGCTCAGCAGGTGATCGAGCTTCTTGCGCGGGTAATGGTACGTCTCCACCATGTGGTGGATGAAGGACTGGACGTCCGGCTTGTGGATGTCCACGGCCCGCGCGGGGGCGGCCAGGGTCAGCCAGAGGGCGGCGGCGGCTATCAGGGCGGCAAGCGGTTTCATGTGTCGATCAGGCGGCGATGGGCGGCGATACTGAGAAGGATACCGAAACTGGCAAGCACCGTCACAACCGAGGAGCCGCCGTAGCTCACCAGCGGCAGCGGCACGCCCACCACCGGCACGACGCCGGCGACCATGCCGACGTTGATCACTACGTAGAGCAGGAAGGTGGTGATCATCCCGGCCGTGACCAGGCGCCCGAAGCGGGTGTGCGTACGCGAGACCAGCACGTAGCCGCGCCCGATGATGAAGGCGAACAGCGCCAGCAGGGCCGCGACGCCGGCGAAGCCGAACTGTTCGGCGAACACGGCGAAAACGAAATCGGTCGTGCGTTCGGGCAGGAAATCGAGCTGCGCCTGGCTGCCGCCGAGGAATCCCTGGCCGAACAGACTGCCCGAACCGATCGCGATCTTGGACTGGATGATGTGATAACCCGCGCCCAGTGGGTCGCGCTGCGGATCGAGGAAGATGAGGAGGCGTTCGCGCTGGTAGTCGTGCAGGAAATGCCATCCGAGCGGCAGCGCCGCGCCGACCAGCACCGTGAGCACGACGATCCAGCGCAGCGGCATTCCGGCGAGGAAGAGCACGCAGGCGCCGGCCCCGACGATGACGACGGCAGTGCCCAGGTCGGGTTCGATCATGATGAGCGCCGCAGGCAGCACTATCACCACCAGCGCAATGATCACCGGGTGCCAGCGCAGGGGCGGCGAGCGCTCGTGGAAGAACGCGGCGAGGGTCAGCGGCAGGGCGATCTTCATCAGCTCCGCCGGCTGAAATTGCACGATGCCCAGATCGAGCCAGCGCACGGCGCCCTTGCCGGCGGCGCCGAGCACGAGCACGGCCAGCAGCAGCAACAGCGTGATGCCGTAGATGACCGGTGCGGCGATGCGGAAATAGCGCGGCGGGGTAAAGGTGAAGGCCATCATCAGGACGAAGCCCACCGCCACCCGGCCGCCCTGCTTCCCGACCAGGGTCCAATCGCCGCCGCTCGCGCTGAACAGCACGACGAGGCCCGCCAGCGCGAGCAGCACCAGCGCGGTGAACAGCGGGCGGTCGATGCGGTTACGGAACATGGTGGCTTACGGTTCGGCTTGGGGGCGCGGCTGCGAATCCTCTCGCAAAGGGGCAAAGGCGCAAAGAGAGAAAATAACTACTGAATATTCTCGCAGAGGCGCAGAGGCGCAGAGGCCGAGAAGAAGAAGACGTTTCCGAAGAAAAACCCTGATCGATTATGCGGATCAATCGTGGCGAGGAAATGAACATCGACAGGAAAGTTCCGATCCTTGTCTTTCTCTGCGTCTCTGCGTCTCTGCGAGAGAAATAAAAAGCCATTGTCTTTCTTGGCGTCTTTGCGCCTTGGCGAGAACTATATAGATCGGTCGCCTTTCGTTGCGCCGGAGTGCCTTTGCGAGCGGAATAAAAAATCATTTTTTCGCCCCCGCCTTGGCCGGCTTGTCGTCGCCGTGCATCCAGGCATCGACGACCTTGCGGGCGATGGGCGCAGCGGCGCTGGCGCCGCCGCCCCCATGCTCCACCACCACCGCGACGGCGATCGTCGGATGCCGTACGGGCGCAATCGCGATGAACAGGGCGTTGTCGCGGAGCTTCCAGGGGATGTTCTGCTCGGGTGCGAAGTCGCTGTGATACACGCTGGTGACCTGCGCGGTGCCGGTCTTGCCGGCGAGGGGGTAGGTGAGCCCCCTGGAGATCCCGTGCGCGGTGCCGCGCGGATTCGTCACCACTTGGTGCATGGCGTTGAGCATATAGTTCCAGTCAGCGGGCTCGGGGAGCTTGATGGTGCTCAGGACCTTCGGCCGGACCTCCTTGCGCCTGCCCGTCGCGCGGTCGACCGAGGCGGCCAGCACGTGGGGCCGCAGGTGGCGGCCGTGGTCGGCGAGCGTGGCGGTCGCCCAGGCGAGCTGCAGCGGCGTGACCTGGAAATAGCCCTGCCCGATGCCGGTATTGATCGTCTCCCCGCGGTACCAGGGCTTGCCCCGCGTCCGCATCTTCCACGCCGGAGACGGGTTGATGCCGGCCAGCGCGCCCGGCAGGTCGATCGGCGGCATGACGCCGAAGCCGAAACGCTTCAGGAAGTCGTGGATACGCTGGATGCCGAGCTGGTCCGCGAGCTGGTAGAAGAAGGTGTCGGTGGAGGTCACGATGGCCTGTGCCAGCGTCTGCCTGCCGTTCTGGTAAGGATCCCAGTTGTGGAAGACGTGGGAGTAATTGGGCAGGGTAAAGGTGGGGCCCGCGAAAATGGTGGACGAGGGCTTGAGGATGCCCAGGTCGAGGGCGGCCAGGCCGATGAACGGCTTGATGGTCGATCCGGGTGCGTAGCGGCCCCGCAGGGCCCGGTCCACCAGAGGGTCGTGCGGGCGATGGAGCAGCGTCTGGTAGGCCTTGTTCGAGATGCCGTCGACGAACGGGTTGGGATCGTAGCCGGGCGAACTGACCAGGCACAGGACCGCGCCGGTGCGCGGGTCGATCGCAACGACCGCACCGGGCTGGCCGGCCAGGGCCTTGTAGGCCGTCTTCTGCAGTCGGTCGTCGATGGTGAGGTAGAGGCTTTTGCCGGGCACCGGCGGTGTGGTGCTGACGGTGCGCAGGATACGTCCGCTGGCATTGACCTCGACCTGCCGGTAGCCGACCTGGCCATGCAGCAGCGTTTCGTACTGCCATTCCACGCCCGTCTTGCCCACATGGGCGCTGGCCCGGTACTCGTCGGGATTGAGCCTCTTCAGGTCCTGGGCGCTGAGCAGGCCGACGTAGCCCACGACAGCGGTTGCATCGGTGCCGCGCGGATAGTAGCGCTTGAGCGTGGCGCGCACGTCGACCCCGGGGAAGTCTTGGCGGTTGACCGCGAAGCGCGCCAGCTCCTTCGACGTGAGTCCGGTTTTGATGGGGATCGGCTGGAAAGGCTTCTTCAGGCGGCGCAGGTGATCGAAGTTCTTGATGTCGTTGGGCGTCAGGTCGACGAGGTTCTGCAGGCGCTTGAGGGTGGCGGGGATGTTTTTGACTTGGTCGGGCGTCAGCGTGATTTCGTAGGCGGGCAGGTTTTCCGCCAGCACCTTGCCGTTGCGGTCGTAGATCAGCCCGCGGGTCGGGGCGATGGGCAGTACGCGGATACGGTTGCCGCGGGCCAGTGCCGTGTAGTGCGAGGCCTCGATCAACTGCAGCCAGACCATGCGCGCCACGAGTCCGGCCCCGAGCAGCGCGGCGACGACGGCAATCAGGATCAGCCGTCGCCGGAAATGGCGATGGTCGAAACCGATCGGACTGAAGCGCGACACGTCAGGCGGTGATGAAGCGTTGGCGGATGCGTCTCAGCACGGCGTACACCCAGGGCCAGATGAGTGCGCTGATCGCAACCGGAAGGAAGCGGACGAGCGGGCGGTTCAGATGGCCGGCGATGCCCCCGATCCAGAACAGGAG
>JBJKSR010000307.1:0-4435 GCA_046703965.1 Gammaproteobacteria bacterium
AGTCAAGCCGCGTTGCGCCGGGCCAGGGCCTGTTCCCACGCCCAGGCATGACCCACGATCGTGCGCAGGTCGTCGAGCCTGGGCTGCCAGCCCAGAACCTCGCGGATCCGCTCGTTGGCGGCCACCAGGCCGGGCGGGTCACCCGCTCGGCGCGCCGCCTCGCGCACCGGGAAATCGACCCCCGTAACGTCATGTACGGTATTCAGCACCTCGCGCACGCTCGCCCCCCGGCCGTAGCCGCAGTTCAGCGCGATGCTCCCACCCCCGGCCGAGAGGTACTCCAGGGCATCCACGTGCGCACGCGCCAGGTCCTCGACATGGATGTAGTCGCGGATGCAGGTGCCGTCGGGCGTCGGGTAATCGGTCCCGAAGATGTCCACCCCGTCGCGCTGGCCGAGCGCCGCCTGGCAGGCCACCTTGATCAGGTGCGTCGCCTTCGGGGTTTCCTGTCCGATCCGCGCCTCGGGGTCGGCGCCGGCCACGTTGAAGTAGCGCAGCGCGACGTAGCTCAACTCCTTCCGCGCCAGCGCCAGGTCGGCGAGGATCCGCTCGCTCATCATCTTCGAAGCGCCGTAGGGGTTGATCGGCGCCAGCGGCATGTCCTCGCTCACCGTCTCCCCCCCGGGCATGCCGTACACCGCGGCCGTGGAGGAGAACACCACGTGGCTCACGCCGTGCGTCTCGACCCGCTTGAGCAGATTGAGCATGTTGGCGGTGTTGTTGGAGTAGTACTCGAGCGGCTGCTCCACGGATTCGGGCACGACGATGCTCGCCGCGAAGTGCAGCACGCCGTCGAATGCGTAGCGCTCGAACAGCGCATCGAGCATCGCTCCGTCGGCGAGATCGCCGACCACCAGTTCGGCACCGAGCACCGCGTGCGCCTTGCCGGTGGAGAGGTTGTCGAACACGACCACCTCGTGCCCGGCCTCGGCGAGCTGCCGGGTGACGTGGGAGCCGATGTAGCCCGCACCACCGGTAACCAGGAGTCTCATCAGCGGATATACCCCAGGTGTTCGAGCTTGAGCATCACTTCCTGCGCGTTCTGGTCGGGCGTCTTGTCTCTCGTATGCAGCACGATCTCCGCGTTCTCCGGTTCCTCGTAAGGGTCGCTCACTCCGGTGAACTCCTTGATCTCACCCGCACGGGCCCGCGCATACAGGCCCTTGCGGTCCCGTGCCTCGCAAATCTCGATGGGAGTCGCCACGTGGACCTCGATGAAGCCGCCGCCGGTCTCCTCGACCATCTCGCGCACTGCACGCCGCGTCGCCGTGTAGGGCGCGATCGGGGCGCAGATCGCGATGCCGCCGTGCTTGGTGATTTCGCTCGCCACGTAGCCGATGCGCAGGATGTTGGTGTCGCGGTCCTTCTTGGAGAACCCGAGCTCGCTCGAGAGATGCTTGCGCACCAGGTCGCCGTCGAGCAGCGTCACTCGCCGCCCGCCCATCTCCAGCAGCTTCACCATCAGTGCGTTGGCGATGGTGGACTTGCCGGAGCCGGACAACCCCGTGAAGAACACGGTATAGCCGCGCTCATCCAGCGGCGGGTGAGTGCGGCGCAGCTCGGCCACCACCTCCGGGAAAGAGAACCATTCCGGGATGTCCAGTCCCTCGGCCAGGCGGCGGCGGAACTCGGTGCCGGAGATGTTGAGCACGCTCTCGCCCTCCTTCACCTCGTCCTCGGGGGCGTACTGCGCGCGTTCGCGCACAAAGAGCATCTGGCGGAACGGCACCATCTGGATGCCCGCCTCGTCGGCGTGCTTCGCCACCAGGTCCTGGGCCTCGTAGGGATCGTAGAAGTCCGTGCCGTCGGAGCGCTTGCCGGGGCCGGCGTGGTCGCGGCCGACGATGAAGTGCGTCGCGCCGTGGTTCTGGCGGATCATCGCGTGCCACAGCGCCTCGCGCGGCCCGCCCATGCGCATGGCGAGCGGCAGCAGCGACAGCATGGTGGTCTGTTCGGGATAGCGCTTGACCAGGTGCTCGTAGCAGCGCACGCGGGTGAAATGGTCGATGTCGCCCGGCTTGGTCATGCCTACGCTGGGATGGATGAGCAGATTGGCCTCGATCTCGCGCGCGGCGCGGAAGGTCAGCTCCATGTGCGCGCGGTGCATCGGGTTGCGGGTCTGGAACGCCACCACGCGGCCCCAGCCCTGGCGCTCGAAGCGTTCGCGCACTTCGTTCGGCGTCAGGCGCAAGTGGCGGAAATCGTAATGCGACGGGCGGGTGAGCCCCACCACCGGGCCGCCCAGGTACACCGGGCCGGCCTTGTCGAACAGGTAGCTTACCGCCGGGTGCGCGGGGTCCGCGCTGCCGAACACGCCCTCGGCCTCGGCGGTCTTATCCGGCTCCCAGATGTCCTCCACGGTCATGATCGCCAGCGCCACACCCTCGCCGTCGCGCAGCGCGATCCTGTCGCCCGGCGAGACCTTCTCCGCGAACTCGCGCGGGACGTCGAGGGTGATCGGCATCGGCCACAGCGCCCCGGACGCCATGCGCATGCCCGAGACCACGCCCTCGTAATCCGCCTTGCGCAGGAAGCCGTCCAGCGGCGCGAAACCGCCGCTCATCAACAGCTCCAGGTCGCATACCTGGCGGTGGGTCAGCGCCCACTCGGCGAGCGAGGCGGCGTCGTGCTTGAGCGATTCGGCCTCGGCCGAGGGGGCGTACAGTTCGGGCACGCGCCGGCTGCGCAGCGCGGACAACGACTGGTCGTCATTCTTCATTACGTAAGTCCCTGATTCTTCAGTTACAAGTGGCGGATGGCGCGATACCGTATTCCGGGATCCTCGGGAGCTGGCGGCGGCCGGCACAACGTCAGGAAACACCGAAACCGGCGCACCGGGCCAATTGGCAGCGCCATTTTACGGTATCTGTCCTTTCGCGCGCTTTGCGGCTATGATCTGTTCAATGTGACCGATCCTGCCCCGCGAGACTGCGCATCGACAACCATTACATCATCGGCGGCGGATCGGCGGGTTCGGACCGGCTGCACGTCCTGGCCGAAGCCACTTGGCCCACGAGCAGGTCCTTCCTGGGGACGGCGGGTCTGCGCGAGGGACTTCGGGTGCTCGATGCCGGCTGCGGCAACGGTGCAATCACCCTGCGCATCGCGGACCGCCTGGGCCCTGCAGGCCGTGTCACGGGCATCGACCGCGACCCGGAGATGCTGTGCATCGCCCGCGAGACCGCCCGCCCGCGTGGGCTTCCCGTCGAGTTCCGGCACGCCGACATCGAGAGGGAGAACCCGCCCGGCGAGGGCTACGACCTTGTCTACGCCCGGCTCCTGCTCTCCCACGTCGGCGACCCCGCCGCCGCGCTCGAACGCCTCCTCCCGGCGCTGAAGCCGGGCGGCGTGCTGGCGGTGGAGGACGTGGATTTCGCCGGCCACTTCTGCCATCCGGCCTGCCCCGCCTTCGACCGCTACGTCGACTGGTACGAGGCGGCGGCCACGGCCCGCGGTGCCGACCCCTTCCTCGGCCGCCGATTGCTGGACCTGCTGTCTGCCGCCGGCATCCATGACGTAAGACTGCGGGTCGCATTACCCACTTTCCACGAAGGCCACGGCAAGCAGATGGCGCTGCTCACCCTGCGCGGCATCCGCGATGCCGTGCTCGGCGCCGGGCTTGCCAATGAAGAAGAATTCAACGCGACCCTGGACGAACTGGAAGCCTATACCCGCCAGCCGCACTCGATCATGAGCCTGCCGCGATTTTTCCAGATACGCGGGACGGTTGGGTCGGAATGAGCGGCATGCCGAATTGAAACCGGGTGGTGACCGGTAGAGTCGGGGCAGTCCATCAATACGCGAAGAGTATGTGGAGCAACGGAGGTCTGGTTGAGCCAGCCCATCTTAGGTTCGGCGTGACAGCCCACTGGCATTAACGATCGCGCGTATAGGCAAGTTCCGTCTGCACCGGAAAATCAAAAGGCCCGTCAACCGGCGGGCCTTTCGGATCAAACGCAACGATGCGATCCGCTCAGAAGGGGATATCGTCGTCCTCGAGCGGCGCACCGCCCGCCGGCTCGTAGGTGCCGCCGGAATTGTCATAGCCGCCGGAGGACTGGCTGCTGCCGCCGCCTCCACCGCCGCCACTTCCGCCGCGGCCGCCGAGCATCTGCATGTCGTTGCCCACGATTTCCGTGGTGTAGCGGTCCTGGCCGTCCTGGCCCTGCCACTTGCGGGTCTGGATCCGGCCCTCGATGTAGACCTGCGATCCTTTCTTGAGATATTGCTCGGCGATTTCCCCCAGCCGGCCGAACAGCACGACGCGGTGCCATTCGGTACGTTCCTGGGGCTCGCCGCTCTGCTTGTCCTTCCAGCGATCGCTGGTCGCGATGCGCAGGTTGGCCACCGGAGAGCCGCTCTGCGTGTAGCGCACCTCCGGGTCCGCCCCCAGGTTCCCCACCAGGATGACTTTGTTCACGCCGCGGGTTGCCAT
>JBJKSR010000308.1:0-4408 GCA_046703965.1 Gammaproteobacteria bacterium
CGGTTGATAGTTGGGGCTTGCAGCAACGCCCGCCCGGCTTTCAGGCAGGGCGGGCGTTACGATAGCGGGACGGATTCCCGGACCAGTCCCAATCCCGGGAATCCGCCGGGAAGGGTCAGTGCGTCTCGCGTTCGGCGCGCAGGGTTTGCCCGCCCTCGCGCAGGACGAGGGCGGTTACCTTGCCGTTCCTGCCGCGTTCGAAGCTGAGCCGCGCGTCGATCACCGTATGGAACTGGTCTTTCTTTCCGGCATAGATCGGGAAGGCGCTCGCGTCGGTCAGCCGGGCATAGAGTTGGCTGCCCTTGAGCGTGACGTCGATTTGCCGCCCTGACTTGAGCCGGTAGTGACCTAAATAAGCCTTCAGTGTCGAGACCGGCAGTTTCACCGCCGGTTTGCCGTAGATGCTGCGGGCGGCCTCGGCGGCACTGATTCGCGGCGCGGGGTGATCGCCGTGCTGGTGAAGCACCAGGCCGCTCTCGTGGCCCTGCTTGTCGCGCCTGAAGCTGATGCCTATGTTGACGATCTTCGCGAAGAATTCGTTGCGGGCGCTGGGAAAGACGGGAACGGGGCCTTGACCGGTCGCCTGGATCATCAGCTCGTGGCGCAGGCGGAACACCGTCACGATGAAGTGCGGGGCGAGCCGGTAGCTGCCGACATATTCATCCAGCGCCTGCTTCGACAGATGGATGGCGGCTTCGGTCGGAGCGAGCTGCGCGTCCGCGAGCAGAGTGGCGAAGCCCAGGTCGTCCACCGACTGCTGGACGTTGGTGAGCACGACCACGCCGCGCTTGCCGTCGGCGCTGAAGCCGAGGATACTCGCGTAGCCGCCGGTCATGCCGTTGTGCCAGACGACGTCGCCGTCCTTGTCGTGGCGCGTCATCCAGACCAGGCCTTTCTCTTCGTCTCCGCCGACGCGAAGGCGTGGCTTCCGGGCAAACCGCATCGCGGCGTCCAGGGGGGTCTTGGCCACGCCCATGTTGGCCTCGAGGTAGCGCAGCATGTCCGCGCCCGTACTCTTGATGGCGCCGGCGCCCGCCAGCACGTCCATGTCCCAGTTCTCCGTGGGCTTGTCCTGGTCGTCATGGCCGACGGCGAGGTGCTCGTGCATGGCGGGACTGATATCGACGCCGCTGAGCTTCATGCCGAGCGGTTTGAAAACCTTCTTCTCCACCAGCGTTCCGTAGGTCGAGCCGTTCTGTCGGGCCAGGGCGTAGCCCAACAGCCCGACGCCGAGGTTGGAATACTCGTACCGGCTGCCGGGATCGCGCGGCAGCTTGTAGCCGGCGAGGAACGCCTTGAGCTTTTTCGCATCGTAGCCCGCGTACGGATTTTTCGGGTCCGACGGCTGCAGATTGCTCGGCAGGCGCGGCAGACCGGAATGCTGCTCGGCCAGGTTGCCGAGCGTGATGTACTTGCCGTCGCGCGAGGGGATGCTGAAGCCCGGCAGGAGTTTCGCCACCGGTTCGTTCAGCTTGTCGCGTCCGTTTTCGACCGCCTCGGCAAGAAGCGTGGCGGTGAACGTCTTGGTCACCGAGCCGATCTCGAACACGGTGTCAGCGTCCGGCGCCTTGCCGTCGGCCAGTTTGCCGTAGGTGTAGACATGGCTCTTCCCATCCTTCACGACGGCGATCACCAGCGCCGGGTATTCACCGGCCGCGACGCGCGACTCGGCCGCCTTCGCGACGCGGGGCGGCAGTAGCGACGCACCCGCCGCGGAGGCTCCGGCAGGCAGCGGCGCGGCGAGTGCCGGGATCGAGGCGAACGACAGCGCCGCCCACAGGATTTTCAGGTTGTATCTCATTTCGAACTTCCCTTCACGGTGGATTGCGAAGGCGGCAGCGCCTGCATGACGGCCGCCAACTGGTTTCGATATTCGTCGAGCGACTTGCGCCCGGCGCGGGTGATGCTCAGCTCGGTGAGCGGGCGCTTGCCGCGGAAGCGTTTGTGGACCTCGATCAGTCCCGCCGCTTCCAGTTTGCTCATGTGGCTGGAGAGATTGCCCTTGCTCAGGCCGCTCATCCTTTCCAGGAACGTGAACTCCACGCGCTTGGCGCCGGCGAGGATGGTCAGGATCAGCAGCCGGGCCGGTTCGTGCACCAGGCGGTCAAGCGCCAGCAGGTCCCGGGGATCGAGCTGGCCGCTCACGCGCTTCAGGCCCGTCCGTCGCGCAGCGTTTCCAGCCGTGAGCGGATGGCCTGGAAGCGGCGGTGCTCGGCGATACCGACGACGATCATGACGAGGGCGAGCAGCGGAAATGTGACCACGAGAAACGACGCCGTCATTTTCCCTGCACTATGCGTCAAACCGATCATTGGATAGCTCTGCCCGCCGCAGGCCAGCGCCGCCTGGCAGATCAGGAACACGCCGACGATGAAGTCCATTGCGCTTCGCATCCAGCGCCAGGTTGCCAGTGGCAGCAGCCAGAGCATGAGCAGATAGCCGACGAGTCCGGCGGAGAGCGTGCCAGTGTGGCGAAAGACGCCGGTCACGTCGACTGCCGTGATGATGGCCGCGACCAGTATCGTGGTGATCAGACACCACCGGTGGGTCAGGCGCTCGTTCGGGTTTTCTTGTTCCTCCACGCGACCGAATCGCTGGTAATAGTGTCGGGTCAGCCAGGCCTTGGCGCCCAGCCACGCCAGGGGCATGATAATGAGTGCGGCGCGCACGGGCGGGGTGAGCGGCAACAGGGCACCACCGAAGTAGGAAACCAGGCAGAGCGTGCCGCCGAGTACCGAACCGAGTCCGCCCGCGCTCCGGGAATAGCGGGCATAGGCACGTGTCAGCGCCTCCAGTTCGTCGGCCGGGCGAGGCCGGCCGCAGGTCTTGGCGATAGTGTTCATGGCGTCAGGCCGGTCCTGCTGCAAATAAGTTTGCACTGCAAACTGAAGAATGTCAACGCCCGCGTACAGGGAGAATGCGGGAAGTCAGAACGGCGCCAGGCGCAGGGTGGCCTGGATCCGGTCGCGGTCGCCGGGATCGACGCCGGCGTCGTCGGCGTAAGCTCGCCAGTTCGAGACCGTCTTTTGCACCTCTTTCACGATGGCCTCGGCGCGGCCGCGCTTCATGGACGCGGCACGGGCGCAGGCCTTGAAGTCGTCCAGCGTGAAGCGGTCGCGCTTTCCGTTCAGCGTCATCTGGTGGGTGGATGTCCAACGCCCGGCAGGGTTGTAGCTGTAGGTCACGTCGAAGGCCGGCGCGAGCGACCAGCGGCCGGACTTGTCCATCAGAAAGGCGATGTTCTTGACATGGTCGTCCTGGTTGCGGGCCACGATGTTGAACGCCATGCGCCGGAACTGTTGCTCGATGTCGCCGATCGGCAGTCCGAGGCGCCTGATCACCTGCAGCGCCTGCTCATAACCGTAGGCGCCGGCCAGGTTGAAATCGAAGTGTGCCAGCGCGCCCAGCGACTGCATGTGCAGTTTCCCGCCGCCATCCAGGCGATCGAAACGCTTCGTCATGAAATGCCGGCGGCCATGCTCCTCCAACAGGCGGCAGGGATTCATGCGGATGCCGGCATAGCGGGCCATTTGCGAATAGGCATATTCGATCACGCCGTAGCCGCGGGGATCTTCCAGCTCCTTGTCCCGATTGCCGCGTACGCCGTCGAACTTCAGCACCCAGTATTCGAAGCCCTCGCCGGCGTGGACCTGCCCCGAGCGCACTTCATTGGTGTCCGGATTCCAGGCGATGACCGCCTTCGCGCGGGCACCGCCGGCCGAAGTGCCGACGCGCAGGATATCGCGCAGGGCGTGGCCGCCGTCTTCCTCGTCGAACGAAACATTGAAGTCACTGCGCCGGGTCAACACCTCGGAGGCGAGTTCGACCAGGTGATCGACCCGGATCCGGGTCGCGCGGCGGGCCCGAGGTCCGGTGGCGGGCGCGAATTCCAGCGCGCCCATCCCGCGGGTGCCGGTGTAGCACAGACGTTCCACGGCATTGAAGGAATCCGGCGTGCGGCCCTGCGTCGCCAGCCAGGCATCGATCAGTGCATTGCCGAAGCGGTCGGGCAGCGAATCCGCGAGCAGGCCGGGCAGGCCGTAGAAGGTCTCCCGCGCAAGCTGTGGAAACGAGTAGACCCGGTGTGCGAGCGGCATGACCAGCGGCGAGACCTCGATGCCGCTGTCGGCGAAGCCGGGCGCGTACTCGAATGCCGCCACCTCGGCGCCGTCCTCCAGCGAGACCGCCCCGATGGTGCGCCCCCAGAGCCGGACCTCGGCGAGCGTACTCATGCGTTTTCGTCCCAGGTCCATCCGCCCCCGGCGGCCGCGTCGCCGGAGCCGGCGGGCGCACGCCGCCGGGCCCGGCCCTTGAGCTGGAGCAGGTCCATGGGCCGGGGTCCCGCCGGCGGCACCAGTTGCTCCAGCCCGGCCATCAGGTCGAGGACGCGCAGCACACGGAGCAGGCT
>JBJKSR010000309.1:0-2567 GCA_046703965.1 Gammaproteobacteria bacterium
TTTCCAAGGCGCGCCGGCAACTGGGATGGGAACCTCAGGTGTCTCTCGCGGAAGGGGCGCGGCAAACGGCCCGATACTTCCAGGAGGCGGCCGCCCAGCCGCCGTCGGCAACCAGTGCCGCGCAGGCGCACAAGTAAAGGAACCCGGCAGATGACCCGAGACCATCGGTCAGACTCCATTCGGCAGGCCATCGAGGAATCGGTGCGCGTCATCGCCGCCCTGAACGAAATTGCGCCGGAACTCGACCGGGCCGCCGCGATCATGGGCGACTGTCTCCATGCGGGCGGCCGCCTGCTGACGCTCGGAAACGGCGGCAGCGCCGCGCAGGCGCAGCACCTCGCCGCTGAACTGGTGGGGCGCCTGGTCGCCGAACGGCGGCCACTGCCGGCCATTGCGCTCACGACCGACACGTCGATCCTGACCGCCGTCGGAAACGATTACGGTTTCGAAGAGATTTTCACCCGCCAGCTGCGGGCCCTTGCCCGGCCCGGCGACGTCGTGCTGGCCCTCTCGACCAGCGGCAATTCGCCCAATGTGCTTCGCGCCCTGGACACCGCGCGCGAAATGAACCTGAAAACCATCGGGCTCACGGGCCGGACCGGCGGCGAGATGGCCCGACGCGTGGACATCTGCCTGCGGGTCGGCTCGGATTCGACGATGCGCATTCAGGAAGGACATCTGCTGATTTTCCACACCCTTTGTTACCTGGTGGAAACTTCATTTCTCGGCAACCGCAGCGCTTCGAAGCCGGTTCCTTCCACCACATCGAAGTGATGAATCCCCTGGCTCAATTCCTCGAAGCCTTCTCCGACAAGAGCATCCTCGTGGTCGGGGACCTGATGCTCGACGAGTATCTGTGGGGACACATCGAGCGCATCTCCCCCGAGGCGCCCGTGCCGGTTCTCAACCTGGTGCGGCGCGAGAGCATGCTCGGCGGCTCGGGCAACGTGCTGCGCAACCTGTCCAGCCTGGGCGCCACGGTCATCGCCGCGGGCGTGACCGGACCCGACAGCACCGGCCAGCAGATCCTGGAGCTGCTCGACATTCTGGGAGCGGACGCGCAAGCCGTCCTGACCGACCGGCATCGGAAGTCCACTCGCAAGACGCGTCTGATGTCGCTCGAGCACGGGCAGCAGGTGTTTCGCCTGGATGAGGAATCTCCCCAGGCGATCCGGGGGGAAGTCGAAGACCGGCTGATCGAAGCCATTGAGGCCAAGGCCGAGGACGTGCATGCCATCCTCTGCTCCGATTATCAGAAAGGCCTTCTCACGCCGCGGATTCTACAGGCTGCCTTCGATGCGGCCCGCCGCCAGCATATCCCCGCGATTGTCGGTCCCAAGGATTCCAACGCGGCGAAATACCGCGGCGCGACCATCCTGATGCCGAACGCCAAGGAACTCGCGCAGCTGGTGGGAACGCGGGCCGACGGCGACGACTGGCTCACCGATTCCGCGAGGCGTCTGGTGGGGATGCTCGATCTCAAGGCCCTGGTGGTCACCCGAGGACGCCAGGGGATGTGCCTGTTCGAGCCCAGCAGCACGGGACTGCGGCGCGTCGACGTTCCCACGGTGGCGCAGAGCGTTTACGACGTCACCGGGGCCGGCGATACCGCCATCTCCACCTTCGCGCTGTCCCTGGCCTCCGGCGCGGACTGCGAATCGGCCGCCCATCTGGCCAATTTCGCGGCCGGGATCGTGGTCGGCAAGCGCGGCACGGCATCGATTACGGTCGAGGAGATTCGGGCACGCCTGCCCGAGCCGTCCCTGAACGCCGCGACGTAAGAATCCCGCCGCCCGTCACGCCCGCAGCAGTTTCCCCGCCCGCAAGTTTTCGCTCCCTCCGCTCGTCCAAACTCGCCGGTACGGGTGCGTCCGGGCGCCTCCCCCACGCCTGCCACGCGACGGAATTCAATGTCAGGAAAATTCCCCTCAGACCGAGCCGTCCACGTCGCGGAAGATTTTCTGGCCTCTGATCAGCCACGAGATTCCGAACGCAACCGTGGCGCTGGACTCGAGCCACAGGGCAACATCAAACGTGCCGGTGTACGGGCGCAGCGATGGCGCCGTTTCGAACACCCCCATCGTGAGGAGGCAACCGATGATCCACCATCCGCAAATGTGATAGAGCCATTTGCGGAGGCTCACGCGCCGGGTGGGCGCCCGCTCTGCGCGCGTGAACAACACGATCGAGAAAAATGCCAGCGTAAGATACAGCACGACCGCGAAGCCGAAGTGAAAATCGGAGATGATGTCCGTCCCGCTGCCCGGGCGGTTTGTCGGGAGCAGACCCACTCCGAGGGCGCAGACGCCGGCCAGACGACCTGCCCAAGCATCCGCTTTGCCGTCGCCTTCGTAGGAAAGCAGGAACACGCCGATCGCGCATAAAGCTCCCACGAAAACATTTCCCATGTTGGTGTGGTAGTAGCCGCTCATCGACCGCTGCAAGTCCCAGCCACGCCAGGCGAGTGGGGATTGCAATATGGCTTGCAGGAAAGCATGCCCAATGATGAGAACAAAAGGAAGGGCCGTTCCGATGACGCCGATCGCTCGTCGCTGATAGACGTACGA
>JBJKSR010000310.1:0-2518 GCA_046703965.1 Gammaproteobacteria bacterium
TGCATGCACGCTGCACCACGCCGTGGTCCTCCCCGTCGGACAGGAGAAGCCGTACAGGCCGCTGTCGCGGCTGCCCGTGGTATCGAAAAAGCCGATCTGGCCCCCGTACCTGCGTCGATAATAGTAGCTCCCCCACAGCTTGGCGACCGCCAGGCTGTCCGAAGGGTTGACCGCGCCTGCGGGCATGGCATGCATGCCTTCATGAATGTACGTACCGGCCACGGTGACGGTATTGTTCTCGCCGAGGTATTGATATTGGAAGTCTCCGGCGACGTCCAGGTACGTGGACTTGGCGCCGGTCAGTGGGGTGCCGCCGCCGGGATACACCCTGAAATCCTCCCCATAAGTGCCTACCTCGAGGGCATTTGCGCCCCAGTCGTACTCGTATGCCAGCCGCCAGTAGGGTGAAAATCCGGCCAGCACGTTGCTGTCCTCACTGTTGAGCGGGGCGAGCGAGCCCGGCTGGAAGGATCGGTAAGCGCCGAAATCGACGTACAGCGAGTCGTCGTAGAAGACGTATCCGGTCAATCCCGCAACCAACTGCGCGAATGCTTCGTCGATCTTAACGTCGGCCGGCCCAAGCGGCGTACCGGCGACCGCGACATCGCTGTGCGAAAAGGGGAATCCCCACGCCGGCGTGTCGTTCCACAGATCCTGAACGGTCGGGTTGTTATTGAGGGACAAACCATAGGTCAGCGTGTTCTTGTGCGGCAGCACGAGCAGCTTGGCGAAGCGCACGTCGGTGTTGTCTATGCTCAGATGGTCGGACTTGCCGTCGTAGGTCAGCTGAGAAAAGATGCCCATGTGCGGGGCAATTTTGCCGGCATAGAACAGGCTCAATTGCCGCGGAAACTCGACCGTGCCGTTTTGCGCCGAGCCTCCCGCCGGGTCGGGTTTGGCCTTGTTGAGCGTAGTGTAGGCGGTCTGCATCATCTCCGAGAATGTCGGCACCTTCGACAGCGACAGCAGCTGCTGGCGCGCGCTGCTGACGGCGCGCACTTGCTCGAGGTTGTCCAACACGTACCCATTGGCCTTGAACACGCGCCCAAAGTGTGTCAGTTGCGGAAACACCGTGTGGCAGGCCGCACAGGCCATGCCGGTCTGGCGCGAGAAGCTCGGCACCGCTTGCGCCGCCGGCGCGAGAAATATCGCGGCAACCATCGTCGTTGCCAGCCAAAACGTCATTGCGGGTCGCATTTCGTTCCTCCGTTACCGCCGAGCGGTATCCATGGTCCAGACCCAAAGAGCCGACGCTCAGGGACCTGGTCGACCGCGTCCTCCCCTTTGCCGCCGGACGGCGCGATCGGCTCGGTCTCGGCGGCAACGCGAGTTCCTACCAGCAACAACTCGCCTCACGACCCGAGCGGGCATCCGCCGGGGACGCAGCGGACCCGCAGCCTCGAGTGCGCGGGGGCGCGTGTGGCTTCGACGCGACAAGTCGCGGTAGGAATCCCGGCAAGTGTAGAGCGCAATGGGGCAACTTCAAGACGATTCGCGGCGTCGCAGCGCGGTTGTCGGCTCGAGCGCGGCACTGTGTGCAGGAATCGGATCACAGTCACCGTGGCGCCGAGGGGTGTGCGAGGCAGGCCGGCACCGGCGAGGACGCTGGCTCGACCATCGAAGCGCCCAAGCCCGCGGTTGATGCAGACCGAATCGATGCCACCGGGAGCGAGTTGTTTCACTGCAAGCGGCCGCCTTCGGTCCGAGGACGCCTCGCACGGCACCACGGACTGCGCCTGAGCCGGCAGGCCGTTGAGTTCACCGCGCCGCATTGCGCAGAGTAGGGGGCACGGCGGACTCGCTCGGCAGTGGGCTGCGCGGGCGCGCCCAGCTGTGAGCGCCAGAGCCATGGACTCGGTGCGGCGGTACGTACCGTCACGGTTCGGAGCTGCGCCAGGGCCAATTGCGGCTGTGCGCCGGACTTGCGCAGCCGCCGGCCCTTGAATTCATCCGCCGACGTCCCCACTGGACAAGCTGCGAATGGTTCCTTCAACCGAATTGGAGGTGCTCACATGTTCTCAATTGCCTCGAGTGCGTCGGACTCGCTCTTCGATGAACTGTGGCGGCTGCAGCAACAAGTGGACGATCAGTTCGGCGACTGGACGTCCTCATCGGGGGGCATCCGGTCGCTGCCCCGCGGCAGCTTTCCGGCCGTGAACATAGGCCACACGCCCGAGCGCGTCGACGTCTATCTCTTTGCACCCGGCATCGACCCGAAGACGCTCGACATCTCGATTCAGCAGAACCTGCTCACCGTGGCGGGCAGGCGCGAGATCCCGGCCGAGGAGCAGGCGAACTACTATCGCCAGGAGCGCTTCAGCGGGGAATTCCGCCGGGTGATCGTCCTGCCGGAGGACATTGACCCCGAGCGGGTCGATGCGAGGTATCAGGACGGCATCGTGCAGATCGGGATCGAGCGGCGCGAGGCGGCTCGCCCGCGTCAAATCGAGATCCATTGATTGCAGGTGGAGGTAGCGCTTATGGCCACGAACAGAGAAATGACCTCACGAGGCCGGAC
>JBJKSR010000311.1:0-13102 GCA_046703965.1 Gammaproteobacteria bacterium
CCATACCGCAAGGGACAGACCCTGGGGCAACGACCAGGCGGTGTCGCTTTCCGCCATGCAGAGATACGCGCTTGGCTAAAAATTGATTCACCCTGGTCCGGTCAATGTAGCCACCCTCTTTAAACCCGTTAAAACATCGCGACATGTCCGGCTGCTCCCGAAGAATCCGTTCTACCGGCTTCGGAATCGACTTGGCCATCTTGGCGGCGGCCCCGGGGTCGCCCGGATCTACACGAGCGATTACAGCAGACGTTGAAGCAGCCCTTGAGCCCCTCCGGTTGCCAGAACCACAGGAATTACGAGGAGGGCGACCATCCCCGTATTAGCGGGGTATTCCTGGTCCTGATGTTCCGGGTCCATTTGCCCTCCATCGGAAGTTCGAATGACCTTGAAGAAACCAACACAGTGGCGGCCGGAGGCGGCCGCCAACGGTCGACCGCGTATCAACTCCGTTGCGGTCGTTCCCTCACGCTCTTAACCTGTGCTCCGAAATCCCCGTTGGCCCATCGACGCACTGGGTCGTGATGCGACGCCCATGCAGACCATGCCTGCCCGGCCCAGGCACGGACCCGGTTGATATGATCCTCCGGCCCCGCCGCCGCATGGATATCCAAGACCGTCAGAGGACCACGGGATTCCGGCGGGTTTAGCCACATCAACTGGCCTTTTCTTTGCGCGATCGCTCGTGTCACCGGAAGTAACGCGTTCTCTTCTACGTCGCATTCAAGTTGCAGATATAGCCTCACGAGGTGAATAGCGGCGGATTGAATCGTCTGGGCGGACTTGCGGCCAGGGTGTTGGACGGCATACGCATCCACGGTCAACTGATGGACCGGCCAATACGCCGGCTTCTCATACTCGCGCGCCAAAACCTCGCCATACAACCGCCAGCACCCCGGCGCAGACTCCAAATACCGGTGTGTCGGACCATCCTCTGCGGGCACTTCCGCGCCGCACCCGATGCAACGCTCCCGGCGGGTCGGAACTGTCATTTTCACCTCCACAGACGCGTCTCAAGTACTGATTCTAGTACGTACAACGTCCGCGTTGGCGCGCCGTGGTAATCCGCGAGCACCCGACACATAGGGTCACTCATGATGTCCACCGAGAGCGGTCATTAAGGCGCCAAGTCGACCGGATCGTTATGATATGGCTGCGGAAAGCATGGTTCTACCCTGAACCAACAACCGTGTTCAGGTCATGAATCGGCATATAGATACCGAGCCATAGGCAGGCGAGCCACAAAGCAAAGACCGCCAAAACGACTGTTGTGGTCGCCACCAGGGTAATCTGACGTGTCCGGGCGTCGGGCGTGGATTTGGAAAGGAGGAATATCGGGAACAACCAGAGCAGGAAAAGTGGCGTATACGGATACGCCTCCAATGCCCAATGGGTCAGGGTCGGCGGCGCAACTGCAATGCCTTGATAAAAACGGCTGTACCGCCGCGAAAGAATCACGGCAATCACCGCCGGCACGATTAGGCAGAGCGCGGAAAGACCCGAATCCCAGTACCTGATCCGCTTCCGCATCGTCTAACCCTTGAACCGCCCGAGAACAATGAAAGATCACTATTGGGCGTCATGGCGAACGCGCCAAAGCGGCCATGAACTGCCGGTCGGAAGTTTTCTCCAAATCAGTCATTGACTACTAACGCCAACTCGAACAGGACAATGTCGCCGCTACTGGCCCGACTCGACGCCATCCTCTTGTTCCGCACAGCCCGCGACATACTTGCCGAAAGCCCCGTCCACTCCGTACCGCAATGCGAGGAAGCCCGCCACCGCCACTCCGCCAATCCATGACCATCCGTTGCCACCCAGAGATAGCACGCCAACCCCATACAGCAGCGAGGCCAGTGCGGCCAGCAGAAACAGCGGTCCAGTGTAGAAGCAATGCCGGCGTCCACACCGGCGGGCATTGACCAGACAGGCGGCGCCGGCCCAGCAGAACCCGACGGCCCAGAGCGCTGTACGCCCCGCGTCTCCGATTTAGTCGCCCGCGATAATGAGCGCCGCCGGCACACCCCAAGCCAGTGCTGCCTTCCACGGCGTTCTTGCCAGATCGTGTTGACGCGACACCGATTCCCTGTTCATGGCTTTGACCGCTTGGGTACAGCTCCTGGAAAAGGCCTTGGTGGACCATTTTGCTCTCCTTGGCTCCGGCTTCGCAAACACCCGAGGAACAAAGCCCACCAGACTATCTGCAGAAACCTGGTCGCACTCTCAAAAAGAGCGGCGCGAGGTCAGTTTTCATGCCTCAGCAATGACCTGTTTGGATGGAATTCCAAATCGACCGAGAACGGCCAACAATTGCCGGTCAGCCAAGTCCCCGAAACCCGTCGGTTGTCGAGAATAATAACCAATTCGAATCGCCCCTGATCTCATAGCATTGCCGGCTTCAATGCCTGTGCCGATGATGGGCGTCAGGGAAATGCGGATGCGTATGCACGATCGGCTCGTGACGGTGCCTATGGGTATGCCTCGTGCCCGGGGCAACCGCGTAGGGGTGCTCATGTTGATGGTGTTCGTCATGAATATGCGAGTGGGTATGTTCAATCTCTTCATGAGCATGCGTATGTTCGTGTCGTTCCATGATGTGAAGCCACACGCCAAGCGCCATCAGGAGGCCGGCCACGATCAACGGGATAGTGACCGGATCGCCCATCAGGACGGCGAGCACAGCACCAAAGAACGGTGCGATGGAAAAATAGGCACCAGTGCGGGCCGCACCCAGATCGCGAAGGGCCAGCACATAGAGGGCAAGGCTTACACCGTAGGCCATCAGCCCTAATGCGATGCCTCCGGCCACACTGCCGATCGGCGGAACCTTGCTTCCAAGCAGGAAAGCCAGGCCCAGATTGACGATCCCCGACACCCAGCCCTTGATCGAGGCAGTCCAGGAAGCATCGGCTAGCGAAACCTTGCGGGTCAGGTTATTGTCGATGCCCCAGGCCAGGCAGGCCCCGAGAACCGCCACCCCCGGCCATAACCCGGACAGATGCGCTTGCCAGGGCGCACTGAGAGTCACGGCGCCGGCGACAATCGCAAGCATGCCCAAGGCGATCCGCCGGTCGAAATTCTCCTTGAACGCAAACCAGGCCAGTAGCGCAGTAAAAACGCTCTCGGCATTCAGCAGCAATGATGCGCCCGAGGCTGACATGCCCCGGAGGCCGAATAACAACAGCACCGGCCCGGCGATACCCCCTGCCGCGATAGCTCCGGCAAGCCATGGGATTTCACCGAGGGACAGCCTGACCGCGGGGGCACGTCTGATGTAGCGGTAAACGCTCAGGCCAATGCCGGCACCCAGATACAGCAGGCCCGCCAACAGCCAGGGACTCACGCTCTGAAGCAATAGTTTCGCAAATGGGGTTCCCGCACCAAAAAGCAACGCCGCGCCCAATGCGGCGGGAATGCCCGGCCGGGTAATGGCTTCTTTCCACCTCATATTTGCTACAACGTCCCCGCTCTTTCCGTTTGCGCCAGGACCGGCTATTCGCTATGCCGTCAGTGTAAGAGTCCCGCGCGCTTCGCGCTACCGTTGAACAGCAACCGGAGTGGCCCGCTCCGCTCAAGGCGCTTCAGGTTGGATGCGAAAACTTTCAGCCGTCAGGCAACCCCCGAGAACGTCCGTTTCCGCACATGCCGCACGTCCGGAATGGGTTGCGTGCCGGTCGCGTATCGTAAAACCGGACATCCGAGGGCTATGTCCTTCGGCTGCGACAAGTGAAGGCGACCAGAGACCGTGGCGGGGAAGGCACGCCCCGGGCCGAGCGGATCAGGTCTCAGGGCGTTCGCGGCCAGAAGGCGCGAATGGCGGCTATCCCCTGCCCCCACTGTTCACGCACGCGGTCCAGATGCTCCGGTCCGACACCGCCGATCGCGTAGGTAGGCATCCCGGCAGCGGCGGCCATCTCCCCGAACCGGTGCCATCCGAGGGGCTGGATACCGGGGTGCGACGGCGTGTCGCACACGCTACCGGCGATCACGTAGTCCAGTCCCAGCCGGCGGGCCTGGGCGGCCTCGTCGACACTGTGAACGGAGGCGCCGATCCAACCCTCGACCCGGGGACGCGACTCCAGCGTGCCCAGGACGGCGGCGGGGACATGAAGACCGGAAAAGCCCGGCGGTAACGTCCCGATCTCGCCGGAGTTGAGGATGAGGGGCCGTCCCTGTTCGCGGGCCAACTCGGCAAGTGGCGAGGCAAGCCGGTCGAGAAGAGCGGAATCGCGGACGCGCAGAATGGCCCCACCGGGCGGTCCGTAGCCGAGCGCTTGCCTGAAGCGTTGCAGGAATTCCGATACGCCCCGCTCGGGCAGGGGCGTGACCAGCAAGCTATCCGGCAGACTCAGCGCGTTGAGGATCGAGCGGTTGGCGGGCAGCATGCGGCCGTCCTGCAGATTTGACGGGGTCATCCAGGCCAGGGATTGGCCTTCCCGTCCGGCCGGCTCCCCGTCCCAGCGGTCCAGCCGGTAGACGTGCAAATGGACACTGAACGCGGGATAGGCGTACTCGAAACGGATCAGCGGGCTGGGCCATTGCGCTTCGACCCTAATTCCCAGCTCCTCGTGGAGTTCGCGGACCAGCGCATCGGCCGGGCTTTCGCCCACCTCGATCTTGCCGCCGGGAAATTCCAGGTAGCCGGCCAGGGTCTGGCCGGCGACGCGTTCCCCGACCAGCACGCAGCCATCCGCGCGACGCAGGACGCCGACGGCTACGGCGATCGTTTTCTTGTCTTGCTGCGCAGCGTCCGGCGTATGCATCGATGGGACCGCGGCTGAAGCCGCTCCTACGGGAGCCTCGCTTCCATCATCCCGTCGCGCGCTGGTTCAGCCGCCCGTGACAGTGCTTGTACTTCAGGCCCGACCCGCACGGACAGGGCTCGTTGCGGCCGACCTTGCGGCCCGAACGCACATAGGGTTCTTCCGGTGGGGCCTGCTGCTGTACCGCGCCGCCCTGCTCCGCGTCACCGGCAACCGCCGCGGCAGCGGCGTCGGCATGCTGGTACTCGTAGCGCGCCTGGCCCGCACGGCGGCGTTCCGCTTCCACGGCTTCGACGTCAGCCGAGCCTTCCACTTGCACACGGATCAGCAGATTGGTGACCTCGAGCTTGTAGCGCTCGAGCATTTCGGTGAACATTGCGAACGCTTCACGCTTGTAGGCCTGCTTGGGATCCTGCTGGGCGTAGCCGCGCAGGTGGATGCCCTGTCGCAGGTGATCCATCGCCGCCAGATGCTCTTTCCAGAGCTGGTCGAGCATCTGCAGCGCGACCGCCTTCTCGAACTGACGCATGACCTCCGAGCCGACCATCTCTTCCTTGCGGGCATACTCGTCCGCGTAATGCTTTTCGACCCGGTCCTTGAGGCCCGCCTCGTCGAGCGTGTCGTCCTCGTCGAGCCACTTGCGCATCGGCAGCTTCGCACCGAATTCCTGTTCCAGGGCCTGCTCGGCACCCGCGATGTCCCACATGTCCTCGACGCTGTCCGGCGGGATGAAATCGTCGAGCACGTTGCGGATCGCGTCATGGCGCATCTGCGCTACCAGCTCGGACACGTCCTCGGTGGCCATCAACTCGGAGCGTTCCGTGTAGATAACCTTGCGCTGGTCGTTCGCGACGTTGTCGTATTCCAGCAGTTCCTTGCGGATGTCGTAGTTGTGCGCCTCGACCTTGCGCTGCGCGCCCTCGATGGCCTTGGTCACCATCGAATGCTCGATGGCCTCCCCTTCCTGCAGGCCGATCCGGCTCATCAGGCCCTTGACCCGGTCGGATGCGAAGATTCGCATCAGGTTGTCTTCGAGCGACATATAGAACCGGCTTGAGCCCACGTCACCCTGGCGCCCGGAACGGCCACGGAGCTGGTTGTCGATGCGCCGCGACTCATGGCGTTCGGTGCCGATGATATGCAGCCCGCCCGCGGCCAGAACGTGTTCGTGACGCTCGCGCCAGGCCTCGCGGACGGCCTCGCGCTTCGCCTGGTCGTTGCCGGCGGCCTCCAGTTCCTTTTCGGGATTGCCGCCGAGGACGATGTCCGTACCGCGGCCAGCCATGTTGGTGGCGATGGTTACGGCGCCGGGACGCCCCGCCTCGGCCACCACCTCGGCCTCGCGCTCGTGCTGCTTGGCGTTGAGCACGTTGTGCGGGATCTTGCGCTTTTTGAGCAGCCCGCTCAGGTATTCGGAAACCTCGATGGATGTCGTACCCACGAGCACCGGCTGGCCGCGCTCATGGCAATCCGCGATGTCGTTGATGATGGCATCGAACTTTTCCTTCTGGCTGAGGTAGACCTGGTCGGCGTTGTCCGTGCGCGCGATCGGCTTGTTGGTCGGAATCACCACGACTTCCAGCCCGTAAATGTCCTGGAACTCGTAGGCCTCGGTATCCGCCGTGCCCGTCATGCCCGCCAGTTTGTCGTACATGCGGAAATAGTTCTGAAAGGTGATCGAGGCCACGGTCTGGTTCTCGGCCTGGATGTTGACCCCCTCCTTGGCTTCCACCGCCTGGTGCAGGCCCTCGGACCAGCGCCGGCCCTCCATGGTGCGCCCCGGGAACTCGTCGACGATGACTACTTCACCGTTGCGCACGATGTAATCCACCTCGCGCTTGTAGATATGGTGTGCGCGAAGGGCGGCGTTGACGTGGTGCATGATCGTCATGTTGGCCGCCGAATAGAGGTTGTCGTCCGGCTTGAGGATGCCCGAGCTGCGCAGCAACTCTTCGAGGTGCTGGTGGCCTTCCTCGGTGAGGAGCACCTGCTTCTGCTTTTCGTCCACCTTGAAATCGCCCGGCCCGTCTTCTTCCTTCTGCGGCTTGAGCTTGGGAACCAGGCGGTCGATTCGCACATAGAGCGACGTGTCCTCTTCGGCCGCCCCGGAAATAATCAGCGGCGTGCGCGCCTCGTCGATAAGCACCGAGTCCACCTCGTCGACGATCGCATAGTGCAGCCCACGCTGGACGCGATCCTCCAGCGAAAACGCCAGGTTGTCGCGCAGGTAGTCGAATCCGAATTCGTTGTTGGTGCCGTACGTGATGTCGGCCGTGTAGGCGGCGCGCTTGTCTTCGGCGGACTGGCCCGACGCGGCCACGCCGACCCTGAGCCCCAGGGCATCGTAGACCGGGCGCATCCAGTCGGCGTCGCGCTGTGCAAGGTAATCGTTGACCGTCACGATATGCACGCCCTTGCCGGGCAGGGCGTTGAGGTAGGCGGGCAGGGTCGAGACCAGCGTCTTGCCCTCGCCGGTGGCCATTTCCGCGATCTTGCCGCGATGCAGGACCACACCGCCCACCAACTGCACATCGTAGTGACGCAGGCCGAGGTGGCGTCGGGCCGCTTCGCGCACGGCGGCAAACGCCTCCGGCAGCAAGCTGTCCAGGTCCGCACCGTCATCCAGGCGGGACCGGAATTCATCGGTCTTGGCGCACAGCGCCTCGTCGGACAGCGCCTCGAACTCCGCCTCCAGGGCGTTGATGGCCGTCACGTCGCGCTGGATGCGCTTGAGAAGCCGTTGATTTCGGCTTTTGACGAAATACTTGAGCATAAGGATCAGGAACCGGGTTGGGTCGTAAAATCGCCGCCTGTGCGTGATATCGGATCACGTGCGAAGCGCGCGCCGCTAGCCGAAGGCGCACATCGTCTCCATTTTAACAGGGGGCCGGCGGCTCCTGGACTATTCCTGAGGGCGGCCGGCGCCGAAAACAAGGGGCGGCAGGCCACGCACACGCCGTCTCGGCTGCTCAGGCCGTACCCTTGCCCACGACAAAGCGCCAGGGATCGACCGGCCTGCCGTCGTGATGCACCTCGAGGTGCACGTGCGGCCCCGTCGCACGCCCGGTCTCCCCCATCAGCGAAATGACGTCGCCCCGCTTGATGACGTCTCCCACCTGCACCAGCACCTTCTTGTTATGGGCGTAGTAGGTGCTGTAGCCGTCTCCGTCGTTGACGATCACCAGGTTGCCGTAACCGTAGCGCGGACCGGCCCAGGTCACGACACCCGCCGCGACGGCGTGCACTTTGGAGCCCTCGCGGCCGGCGAAATCGATACCCTCGTGGAATTCACGCTCGCCGGTAAAAGGATCCGTACGCCAGCCGTACCCCGAGGAAATCCAGCCGTTGCGCACCGGTCTGCCGCGGGGCACGATCTGCGAATTCAGTTTCTTGTGCGTAAGCAGCGACTCCAGCGCCAGGACCTGGTGCTCCTCGTGCCACAGGCGCTGCGAAAGCGCGCTGACCGCGGAATCCAGCTTGTCCGACTTCCAGGCCTGCTCGTCGCCGGTGTCGGGGCCGCCCTCGCCGACCGGCGCGCTGAAATCGAACCCGCTCTTCTTCAGTCCTGCCAGGCGCACGACCTCCGCCCCCATGGCATCGAGCCGGTTGGCCTGCGCGTTGAGCTGAGCCATTCGCGCGGCGAGGGCGTTGATCGCTCCCTGGCTCTGGGTACGGAGGTCCGCCAGCGCCGTTTTCTGGTGCTCGATCCGGGATTTCAGCGCGTGGGCCCGCGCCATCAGGGCGGCCGGCGCGCGTTGGGCCCCGACGAGATAGCCGATCCCCACGCCGGCGGCGACGAGCAGGAGAGTGGCTCCCAGCAGCAGAGCGCCATAGCGGCTGCGCAGCCTGCAGCGCCATGAAGGTCGTCCGGAGCGTACTACAATGACTTCCATTCAGCCTGCTCCCTGTTCAATGCCCGATAGCCCAAAGAAAGGGTTTCGCCGCCTGGATCAGTATGCGTCCACGGGGGCGCTTTCCGCAGTCTACCGTCATGCCCGCGACCTTGCCAAGCTGCGCGAGGCGATTGCGCCGGCCCTGGACGAAGACGCGCGGACGCATTTCTGCGGGGTAAGCGGTCATTCTCGGCGGCTGGTGATCTTCGCGGACAGCCCTGCCTGGGCCACGCGCCTGCGCTACCAGGCGCCCGCAATCGAGGATGCCGCCCTGCGCCATTTCGGCGCCCGCCCCTCGCTCGCATTCCGTGTAATGCCGGACTCGCCGATGCCGGACCAAGTGATAGGCCGCTCGCCGTGGCTCTCCGAAGGCGTGATATCCACCCTGGAGGCCAGTGCCCGTACCGTTGGAGATGAGGAACTGGCCGAAGCCCTGCGCCGCCTGGCGCGGGGCGCGGCCCGTTAGGCAGAACCCGGGCTCCACGCCGCACCGGCGTAGGAGATCGGCAACGCTTCCGGCTCTTCGAACGTCACTTCTTCCCACGCCTCGGCATCGGCCAGCAACGCACGGAGGATGGCGTTGTTGAGCCCGTGGCCCGGCTTGTACGCGACGTAGCGCCCGATCAGGGTATGCCCGAGAAGATAGAGGTCGCCCACGGCGTCCAATACCTTGTGCTTGACGAATTCGTCTTCGTAGCGCAGGCCGTCCTCGTTGAGGATGCGGAACTCGTCGAGGGCGATGGCGTTGTCCAGCGAGGCACCGAGTGTCAGATTACGCCTACGCAGGTACTCGATGTCGCGCAGAAAACCGAACGTGCGCGCCCGACTCACTTCCTTCACGAAGGACGTGCTGGAGAAGTCCACCAGGCTGTGGCGCGTATGCTGCTTGAACACGGGATGGTCGAAATCGATCTCCACCCCGACGCTGAATCCATCGTAAGGTTCCAGCCGCGCCCACTTGTCCTCCTGGCGAACCTCGATCGTGCGCTTGATGCGGATGAAGCGCTTGGGGGCATTCTGTTCCTCGATGCCCGCCGACTGCACGAGGAAGACGAACGGCCCGGCGCTGCCGTCCATGATCGGCACCTCGGAAGCCGAGAGATCGATGTAGGCGTTATCGATGCCCAGCCCCGCCAGGGCGGAGAGCAGATGCTCCACGGTGGCAATGCGAACGTCGCCCGAGACCAGGCTGGTGCCCAGCGTCGTGTCGCCCACGCGGTGGGCCTTGGCGGGAATTTCCACGGGCTCGTCGAGGTCCACGCGGCGGAATACAATGCCCGTATCCGGCGCTGCCGGCCGCAGGTTCATGAATACCTTCTGACCTGTGTGCAACCCGACACCGGCGGCGCGTATGCTTTTTTTCAGGGTACGTTGCTTGACCACTCTCTATTTCTCTATGAAAGCCGCTAAATGGGCGCAGGAACGCAATTTTTCAAATATAGCATAAAATCACCATCCCGTCACTTCATCCCCGTGAGACAGGCCCGCCGGGGCGAGGTTCCGGCCCGTCGCCGCCAGACCGAACTCAGTCGGCCTGACGGCGCAGGAAGGCCGGTATGTCGAGGTAGCGCGGATCGCTGGGGTCCAGCTTCGAGGATCCGGACTCCTGGCGCTGCTGGCGCAGCACCGTGGGCCGCTCGTAACCTTCGTAGTTGCCCCCGCCGGAGACCGGGTCGGGGCCGCCGCCCTGGGCCACCAGCTTCATTTCCGGGCGCTCAACCTCGGGCTGGCGCGAACCGAGCCCGGTGGCTACCACCGTCACGCGCAACTCGCCCTCGGTCATCGACGGATCGATCACCGTGCCTACCACTACCGTGGCGTCCTCGGAAGCGATATCGCGCAGGATGCCGCCGACCTCGTCGAATTCGCCGATCGACATGTCCGTGCCGGCGCTGATGTTGGCGAGGATGCCCTTGACGCCGGAGAGGTTGACGTCTTCCAGGAGCGGGCTGGCGATGGCGTCCTCGGTCGCGCGCCGCGCGCGTTCCTCGCCCACGGCCGCGCCGGAGCCCATCATGGCCATGCCCATCTCGCTCATCACGGTGCGCACGTCCGCAAAGTCGACGTTGATCAGGCCCGGACGGGTGATCAACTCGGCGATGCCTTGAACCGCACCGAACAGGACGTCGTTGGCGCAGCGGAAGGCCTCCAGAAGCGTGGTCTTGGTGTCCAGCACCCGGAGCAGCTTGTCGTTGGGGATCGTGATCAGCGAGTCCACGTGACGACCCAGCTCCTTCAGGCCCTGCTCGGCGACCGCGCTGCGTTTCTTGCCTTCCCAGGAGAATGGCCTGGTCGCCACCGCCACCACCAGGGCACCCGCTTCCTTGGCGATCTGCGCCACGACCGGAGCCGCACCGGTTCCGGTGCCGCCGCCCATGCCGGCCGTGATGAACAGCAGGTTGCATCCCTCGATCACCTCGCGGATACGCTCGCGATCCTCCATGGCCGCCTGGCGGCCGACCTCCGGATCCGCGCCCGCGCCCAGGCCGCGGGTGATGCTCGAGCCGATCTGCAACACCGTCTTCGCGTTGGTGTTCCTCAGCGCCTGCCAATCGGTATTGGCGCAGATGAAATCCACGCCCTCGATGCCCGACGCGACCATGTGGCGCACGGCGTTGCCGCCGCCGCCGCCGACGCCGATGACCTTGATCACCGCGTCCTGACTGACTCCGTCCATTAGTTCAAACATGCTCATGACTACCTCCGTTTCCCTTGGGGAACCTAAAAATTACCTTCGAACCAGCGCCGCATCTGCTGGAACATCTCCCTGAAACTCCTCGCCTTCGGAGCCTCGGGCGAACGGCCGCCCATCAGCGCCTCGCGGGCGTAGATCAGCAAGCCCACGCCGGTGGCGTGAATCGGGTTGCGCACCACTTCGGCAAGCCCGGAGACGCCGATCGGTGCACCCAGCCGGACCTGGGTGTGGAAAATCTCCTCGGCCAGTTCGGCCGCCCCTTCCATCTTGGAAGCGCCGCCGGTCAGTACGATGCCGGCGGCGATCATGTCCTCGAAGCCGCTGCGCCGGATCTCGGCCTGGATCAGCGCATACAGCTCGGCGTAGCGCGGCTCGACTACCTCGGCCAGGGTCTGGCGGCCCAGCCGCCGCGGGGCCCGCTCGCCGACGCTAGGCACCTCGATGGTTTCCTCGGCCGAGGTAAGCTGCGGCAGCGCACAGGCATAGCGCAGCTTGATCTCCTCCGCGCTCTTGGTCGGGGTGCGCAGGGCGATGGCGATGTCGTTGGTGACCTGGTCGCCGGCAATCGGGATGACCGCGGTATGACGCAGCCCGCCCTCGCTGAAGATGGCGATGTCCGTCGTTCCTCCGCCGATATCGACCAGGCACACGCCGAGTTCCTTCTCGTCCTCGGTCAATACCGAGTAGCTGGAGGCGAGTTGCTCGAGCACGATGTCATCGACCGTCAGCCCGCAGCGGCGCACGCACTTCTCGATGTTCTGCGCCGAGGACACCGCGCCGGTCACGATGTGCACGCGCGCTTCCAGGCGCACGCCCGACATGCCCACCGGCTCGCGTATGCCGTCCTGCTGGTCGATCACGAACTCCTGCGGGATCACATGCAGGATCTTCTGGTCGGCCGGGATGGCCACGGCCCGCGCCGCGTCGATCACCCGCTCCACATCGGCCGGCATGACCTCCTTGTCGCGAATGGCGACGATGCCGTGCGAATTCAGGCTGCGGATATGGCTGCCCGCAATCCCGGCGTACACCGAATGGATTTCGCAGCCGGCCATGAGTTCGGCTTCCTCCACCGCGCGCTGAATCGAGCGCACGGTGGATTCGATGTTGACCACCACGCCCTTTTTCAGCCCCCGCGAGGGATGCATGCCCACGCCCACGACCTCGATCGTGCCATCGCTGGCCAGCTCGCCCACGATGGCGACGATCTTGGACGTGCCGACGTCCAGGCCGACTACGAGTCGACGGTCACTCTTTGCTGCCATGATCTCCTTCTCCCTTCCATCCCACGGCAAATCCGTTGGGATAACGCATGTCCACCGTGGCGACCCGGTCGAGATCGTGGCCCAGGGCCGGCACGGCGATATGAATGAATCGGGACAGGCGCCCGAACGGGTCCGTATGCCCGAGCGCAAGCCGGAGGCCCGAGGCAAATGTCACGCTCAGCTCGCCGCGCAACTTTTCCTTCAGTCCGCGGACCACGAGACCCAGCGGCCGGACCGCCCGCTGCACGCGCGCATAGTCGGCGAGCAGCTCGTCTGCCTCGTCCGGCGGCCCCTCGAGCCGGGGCAGGGCCGAAAATGCGGTCACGCTCGACGGGGTAAAGACCCGGCCGCCGGCATCCACCAGCGAGTCGCTGCCCCAGCGCGCCACGGGCCGGCGCAAATGCACGTCCACGGCCAGTGCGTTCCGCCAGACCCGGCGTACCGATGCCCCGGCGACCCACGGCAGCCGCTGCAGCGCATCGCGCA
>JBJKSR010000312.1:0-3400 GCA_046703965.1 Gammaproteobacteria bacterium
GTCATCACCTCGTCGAAGATCACCAGGGCCCCCTGGGCGCGGGCCTCGGCCACGAGCCCCTCGAGAAAGTCGGGCTCGGGCGGCACGCAGCCCATGTTGCCGGCCACGGGCTCGACGATGATGGCGGCGACGTCGCCGCCGCGTTCTGCCATCAGTCCGCGCAGGGCGTCGATGTCGTTATAGGGCAGCGTCAGCGTAAGGTGCGCCAGCGCCGCGGGCACCCCCGGCGAGGACGGCACGCCGAAAGTGAGCGCGCCGGAACCGGCGGCGACCAGCAGCGAGTCGGCATGGCCGTGGTAGCAGCCCTCGAACTTCACGATCACGTCGCGGCCGGTCGCGGCGCGGGCGAGGCGGATCGCGCTCATCGTCGCCTCGGTGCCGGAGTTGACGAAGCGCAGGCGCTCGATCGAGGGCACGCGCCCGATCACGGCCTCCGCCAGTTGCGTCTCCAGCTCCGTGGGTGCGCCGAACGACAGGCCGCGCGCCGCGGTCTCCTGCACGGCCTCGACGATCTTCGGATGGGCATGGCCCGCGATCATTGGACCCCACGACGCCACGTAGTCGAGGTAACGGCGGCCGTCGGTGCCGAAGAGGTACGGGCCTTCGCCGCGCTCGACGAACAGGGGCTCGCCGCCGACCGCACCAAAGGCGCGCACCGGCGAATTCACGCCGCCCGCCAGCACCTTCCGCGCGCGTTCAAATTCGTTCATGGACTGCAATCGCGTCTCGGGTTCGCCCCTATTTTAGAGCCCGCGCTTGTACGTGCTCACCCCGTGCCCGCCGCGGACGCAACACGGGCGCCGCCCCCGAAGGCCAGAGCCTCCGGCGGGACGGCGCCCGTCCGTTTCCGCCTGCGCAACGTTTACTGCGGGAAGTTCACCGTGGTTGCGGCACTCGCCATCACGGTGGCGTTCGCCGGCGCCGAGAACGCCAGTGTCGCCGCACCGGGACTGGTGGTGTCGTTGGCGGCACAGGTCACCGCCAGCGTGTAGCCTCCGGCCGCCAGGAAGCCCACCGTGTAGTCGTAGTTGCCGGTGGTGCTGTTCAGGTTCAGCGTCGCGCTGGTGAGCGGCGGCGTACCGCCCGAGACCGTGACGTTGAATCCTTCCGGGGTATCGTTGGTCCCGCTGAAGACGTACACCGCGGGCGAGCACGACGGGTCGCTGATGCTCTCCGAGCCGATGCTCATGCTGCCGGCGGCGCTGCCGGTAATGGAACCCGCCTGCTGTTCGTTGATCAGGCGCAGGGCGGGGTTGAGAATATAGGTGGTGCCCGACGGCGTCTGCGTCATCGTCAGCGACTTCCTCAGGTCGAAGTCGATCATGTAGCTCGCCTGCCCGCCCTGGGCGACCGTGAAACCGCTCACCAGCTTGAGGCCCGTCTGCGAGCCACTGGGAACGGTCAGCGGATATCGGGTCCCGCTGCCGGTCACGATGTAGGACTTGTTCAGGTCCAGGTTCAGGCGGACCCACTGGTAATGCCCCGCCGTTACCGTCGTGCCGGCGAGCAGCGCGTTGCTGGACGTGCCCTGCAGTGCCACCAGATCAACCGTCTTCTCCTGCCCGAACGTGATGGTCCGGGTGCCGTCCGGCCCTTGCAAGGTTACGCCGGTAAAGGCCACCACGACGCTCTGGGCGCCGTCCACCGGTGTATCGGTGACGCCGAGGCTCAGGCTGCCCGTCCCATTGCCGAGCGATCCGTTGCAGGCGGCAAGCGCGAGAATGCCTCCCGCCAGCAGCGTCGTCGCCAGCAGTCGCGTGACGTAGATGCGCGTTTTCATGGAGCTGTCCTCCTTTGGTGTCGAATTGAATTGCGAGGGGCATCCAGCGGGCGCTTCCGCCATCCGGCCCCCCAGGGGGCCTTCTTATATTTATTGCCTTGTCTTGATACCACAATTATTCAGGATGGATTTCCTTCCTGTCCGGGACCGGCGCCCCTGCCACCTCCGAAAGCCCGCGGCTGCAGGCCCACGGCGGCGGCGGGCATCGACGAACGGTCGATCGAGAGGGACGAACGGAAACACCGACGAAGGCCTAACGCCGGAATCAGCGCAGCCCGAACGCCCGAACGGCCTGCGTGATGTCAGGCGCGGAAAGGACGCTGGAGACCACGGCGAGCATGTCGGCACCGGCGGCCAGTACGGGACCGGCATTGGCCGGCGTGATGCCGCCGATGGCACAGACCGGGACATCGAGTTCACGCTTGGCCGCCGCGAACAATTCGAGCGGGGCGCGCACGGCGTCGGGCTTGGTCGGCGAGGGATGGACGCTGCCGAAGGCGACGTAGTCGGCGCCGGCGGCAGCCACCGCGCGCGCCCGAGCGAGAGAAGCGTAGCAAGACACGCCGATAACGGCGTGCGCGCCGAGCAGACGCCGCGCGGCCGCAACGTGCGGATCGTCACGGCCGAGGTGCACGCCGTCGGCCTCGACGCGCGCAGCCAGGGCAGGGTCGTCGTTGACGATGAACACCGCGCCGTGGCGGCGCGTCAATTCACGCAAGCGGCGCGCCTCTGCTTCGCGGCGCCCCGCGTCGCCGCTCTTGTCCCGGTACTGGATGAGGCGGGCGCCGCCGGCGAGCGCGGCGTCGACGGCCCCGGCCAGCCCGTCGCCGAGACGTTCGTCGGTGAGCACGTACAGGCCCTTGAGGCGCGAATCGTCGTTCATCCGCTTATGGTCCCGCAATGCCGTCCCGGCTGGACCGTGCGGCTCGCTGCCCTCTCCCGGCGCGGGAAGCCACGGCGGCGGCGCTCACCAGCGCCCGGGGACGGCCTGGCCCTTGCCCGGCCGGAATGCCTGGGCAATGGCGCGCTGGACGAAGGCGTCGCCGGCAACGATGGCGTCGAGCAGGGCATCGCCCAGCGCGAGGCGGGCGGCGATCGCGCTCGCCAGGGTGCAGCCGCTGCCGTGGAACGGGCCCGGGCGGCGAAGCCCGCCGGGCAGCAATTCTATGCCGCCCTCCGTCTGCAGTTCGTGCACGATGCGCTCCCCCTGTCCATCGCCGTCAGTCACGAGGCAGGCCGGCAACCCCAGGGCGAGGAGTTCGGCGGCGCCGTCTTCCGGCGCCAGCGCCTGCAGCTCGGCGTGGTTGGGGGTGGCGAGCACGCCCAGGGGCAGCAGGCGCTCGCGGTACACCTCAACCAGCTCGCTCTCGGCCAGCGAGCCGCCGCCGCTGGCGGCGAGCACCGGATCGATAACGGCCGGAATGCCGGGGTGGCCCGCGAGCAGGTCGGCGACGGCCGTGCCCACGGCGGCCGTGCCCAGCGCCCCCAGCTTGATCGCCGCAACCGGCATGTCGGCCAGCACGGCCTCGGCCTGGGCGAGCACCAGCTCCGCAGGCAGCGCCTCGGTCAGGCTCACGTTGCGGGTGTCCTGAACCGTAAACAGGCTGGCGGCGGGCGCCG